>JAZSBF010000101.1:0-35930 GCA_045602205.1 Eubacteriales bacterium | reverse complement strand
TCTTGCTATTAAACAGATTGATCATGTGACGAGCGAGGGTGAATTTATAATCGATTTTTCGGTCTACGACGCGATAGTGTCGGGCTTTGACCGAGTTGTGTTCGTAATCAAGCGCGAAAACCTTGATATCTTCCGCGAGACTATAGGAAAACGCTTTGAAAATAAGATAAAAGTTGAGTACGCTTTTCAGGAGCTCGACGCACTTCCCGAGGGCTTTTCTGTTCCCGAGGGCAGAGTAAAGCCGTGGGGAACCGCGCATGCGCTTTTAGCTGCAAGAGACGTGGTAAATGAGCCGTTTGCCGTTATAAATGCAGACGATTTTTACGGTGCGAGCGCTTATAGAATGATAGCGGAGCATTTTTCTCGCGTCGCAGAGAAGGGTGAGTACTGTATGGTAGGATATATGCTCTCAAACACGCTCACGGAGAACGGAACAGTTTCAAGAGGAATATGCAAAATGGATGAAAACGGAACGCTCATTGAGGTAAACGAGAGAACCAAGATAGAGAGATGCGGAGAAAGCGCGGTATCTGTTGAGAACGGCGTCGAGTACAAAGTTCCGCTTGATTCCATCGCATCTATGAATTGCTGGGGCTTTACTCCCGATATTTTTAGTGGCGTGGCAAGAGGCTTTAAAAATTTCTTGGAGTGCGAGCATAAGGACGAGATGAAGTGTGAATACTATCTTCCTTTTGCGGTGACCGAGCTTATGTCACATGGGGAATGCAGTGTAAAGGTATATCCTTGTGACGATGCTTGGTATGGAGTTACATATGCCGACGATAAGGAAGGTGTAAAGTCGAGCATACGCGAGCTTGTCGAGAGCGGAAAATATCCGAGTAAACTTAATTGATCCTAGTGATAACTGAATAAAAAAAGGGCTGAGTCATTCGCTTAATTAATAGCTTTTTACTCAGACCCTTTTTTGCGCGGAACATTGTGATGATAGAGTATTTTATAAAAAATAAAAAAAATTTCATAAATACTTGTATTTTATAATAAACTGTGGTATAATAACTTCAACATATGGTTATCAATACTACATCTCGAAGAGGGGAACAATGTATGACTGAAAGAACAAGATTAAAGGACAGGATTTTACCGAAATATACAAACGGCGAAGAAGTATTCAATATGGTCTCACACATAGTAGGCGGGGCGGTCGGAATTGCGACGCTTGTGCTGTGCGTTCTGATATCTGCATTCAAGGGTGATATTGCGGGGATAATCTGCGGAGCTATATTTGGGGCATCCATGATACTTCTGTATACTATGTCGAGCATATATCACGGGCTCAGACCCAACACAGCCAAAAAGGTATTTCAGATAATAGACCATTGCACGATATATTTTTTGATAGCGGGAACTTACACTCCTATGCTTGTTTGCGGACTCGCAAAGACCGCTCCCGTTGCCGCTTGGATAACCTTTGCGGCGGTGTGGGGACTTGCCGCGCTTGCCACAACGCTCACCGCGATAGACCTTAAAAAATACAAGGTGTTCAGTATGATATGCTACATCGGTATGGGTTGGGCGATAATATTTTCCATAAAGGCGATGTATGAATGTCTCGGCACAGCAGGCTTTTGGCTCTTGCTTTCGGGAGGCTTCGCTTATACGGGCGGAGTGGTATTTTATAAGCTCGGAAAGAACATCAAGTATTTTCATTCTATCTTCCACCTGTTCACACTCGCGGGAAGTATTTTGCATACGCTGTGCGTTATTTTCTACGTCTTATAAATATAAAAATTCGGATGCGATCTTGGCATCCGAATTTTTTAATCCTCGAGTAATTTTATAATATCAACCCCGCGTTTTTTTGCGTATGCGAGGGTATATGCCGAGCCGCCCTTTTGTGATGTACAATAGGAAAGGCAAAAGTCGCTTCCGTCAACAAGACGGCGGTTTCTATCGTGCATACAGGTGGCGGTGTAGACGTCGGAGACGTATTCGATACTGTCGGCTTTTGATGCGATATACTCATATATCTCCCTGTTTCTTGGCGACCAAGTGCTTGCTTGGTCTCGGCAGGGAAGTATCAGCTCAAGCCTTATGTATGAGTAGAGGTCCTTTTTCTCAAGTACCTTGAGGGCGGCAAGAGTGTCAAAGCCAAGCGCCCCGCCCGTTCTGAAGGTATCCACTCCGCAGACTATCAGTTTATTCAGTTGAATGTCGAGCTCCTGCGGCAAGCGCAGCATATGCTCAGGCGGTATAACTCTATGTCCCGTAAAGCAACAGATCATTTTCATTCTCCCAAAATATTGTATATCTATTATATAACAAAATCAAGAAAAATGGAATAGTAAAAAAATATTTTTTGATTTTTTTATATAGGCATAAAAATCCTTTCTCGGTTATAGACTTGTGATGAAAGAAAATATTTGATCGGAGGAAGAAAATGAGGAAAAATATATTTGTTTCGTTTTGCTTTTTGATAATGATAATCGCGGGTACGTTCGCGGCGTCCTTCGCGGCATCCGCGGCAGATGAGCCAATGGCTGTATCTCACGGAATTTACGTGTTGGCAGAGCAAAACAGTATGGCTATGGCAGGGATAAAGGGAAATAAGCTCAGCTTTGAGGCGGACGATTTTGCAAGAGCTATGAACCTTGCGTACGTTGACAGCATAACGGTTACCGAAGTGCCGCCAAGAAGTGACGGAGAGCTTCTTGTCGGCTCTACCGTGGTTGGTATTGGACAGAAGATAAACAAGGCAAACATCGGACTTATGAGCTATAATGCCACGTCCGAGGCTGGAGCTACCTCTTATTTCAGATTTAAGATAGGAGAGGCATCATACGATATAAAGTGTAATCTTTATATGCTGGATAAACAGAATTACGCTCCCACGCTCAGTGTTGCGACCGAGACCTCGCTTAACGTAAGCACGCATAAAAATATAAAACTATACGGAAAACTTCCCGCATACGACCCCGACGGCGATGAGCTTAAGATAGAGATAGTATCCTACCCCAAGAGCGGAATACTTGTGCTGACCGACAAAGCAAGCGGAAGCTATACCTACACTCCTGCAGAGGGTTACACTGGCAAGGATTCCTTTACCTATGTCGCGCGTGATAAATACGGCAATTACAGTGCGTCCAAAACGGTAAATCTTACGGTGAACAAGAGCGGTACATCGGTCGTGTATAACGATATGACCGATTCTCGATTTTACAATGCGGCTCTAAGCGTTACTGAGAACGGTATTATGAGCGGCTCGCAGGTCGGCACTTATACCTATTTTTACCCCGAAAAGACGGTGAGTCGCGGAGAATTTCTCGTTATGGCGATGAAGGCGATAGGTATCGAGGAGGTCGCTGACGCGACGAGCACGGTCTTTGCCGATGATGCAGATATAAAGAGTGATATCAAGGGATACGTTGCCACGGCATACGAGCTTGGGTACATACACGGCGTTCCGCTTGACGGCAAGCTCTGTTTTCTTCCAAATGAGCCGATCAGCCGCGCGGATGCCGCCGTTATGGTCTGCAATATGATAGACGCGGCAACTCCCACCATAACTCCCACCTTTGAGGACTCGGAGGATATCCCCGCCTATGCCAAGGCATCTGTATGCTCGCTCAGCTACATGGGAATACTTGAGGTCGAGGACGGAAATATTTCTGCGAAAAAGGCTTTGTCTCGTGGGGCTGCGGCGCAGATACTTTCTATGATGCTTCAAATTGAGAATTAAAAAATAGTCCTTGTAATATTCTCCCGCAGATGATATAATATACTTATATATTATTTATAAATAAGGGCGTTTCAAGCCTTTTAATATATTATATCTGCGGGAGGTAAATTTTGATATTGACCGTTACAAAAGAACATGACGGAATGACTGTTCTTCAAATATTAAAAAACGTTGTTTGCCTCTCGGGAGCAATGATAAAGCATATAAAATTTCTTGATAACGGAATAGTTGTCAACGGCACAAGGGTAACTGTCAGACGTATTGTACGCGAGGGAGATATACTTGAGCTTAATACATCGGATAACACCGAGACAAGCGATATCTCTCCCGCTGAGCTGCCGCTTGATATCGTGTATGAGGACTGCGACATCGTTATACCGGACAAGCCCGCATTTATGCCCACGCACCCATCTCACGGTCACCACGATGATACTGTTGCAAACGCGCTGGCTCATAGATATAAGGATATGGGAGAGCCGTATATATTCCGTCCTGTAAACCGACTTGACCGCAACACGAGCGGCCTTCTTATTATTGCAAGAAACAGAATTTCTGCGGGACGCCTTGCGAAAAGTATGGCTGAAAAACAGATAAATAAAAAATATATCGCTGTGCTTGACGGTGTACTTCCGGACGACGAGGGCGTGATAGATACCTATATGCGCCGAACGGCAGAGAGTATAATAGTAAGGGAGGTGTGCGGCAAGGAGGATGGAGCCGACCGCGCGCTGACACGCTACAAGGTCCTGTTTCGTTCGGAGAAAAACTGCGTGGTGTCGGCTGAGCCTATCACGGGCAGAACTCATCAGCTCCGTGTGCATTTCGCAAGTCTCGGCTGTCCGATAACGGGTGACGACCTATATGGGAACGAAAGCGAATATATCTCTCGTCACGCGCTGCACGCCTCTGAGATATCGTTTCCTCATCCCACGAGCAATGAGCTTATGAGATTTTCAGCGCCCATTCACAGCGATATGCGATATCTTATAAAAAATCTTTTTCAGGATAAGGATATTCCAAATGAATTTTAAAATAAAGGCTGACAACTTAAAGGAAGAAAGAGAGCAAGACAGAAAAAGGCTTCCCACCTTTGCAAAGGTGTTTTATATATTGGCGGCTGTCTCGCTTCTTCTTTATATTGTCTTTTTGTGCAGTAAAAGCTTTTCTGACTTTTTTAACCGATATATATCCTCGGTATTCAGAGCTGTTCTCGCTTACGCTACGGGGTGGATACCCTTCTCGTTTGCCGAGATGCTTATTATAATGCTTCCCGTAATACTCGTATCTATCGTAGTTTTTGCGGCGAGGCGCTATGCTGATACATGGAGGGACGTTTTCATCTTTTGTGGCTCGATGCTTTCGGTGGCGGCGCTTTTCTTCTCGCTTTTTACCTTCACCTTTGCCGCGGCTTACAGGGGAAGTACGCTTGACAGAAAGCTTGGGATTGACAGGCGTGACGTATCCGCCGAGGAGCTTTATAAGACCGCGGATATTCTCGTCGAGCGTATAAACGACGAGGTGGAGAATATCGCCTTTATTCAAAACGGCTTTTCTGTTATGCCGTACGGATATTCCGAAATGAATGACAAGATTATCGAGGCTTACGACAGAGCT
Source organism: Eubacteriales bacterium (assembly GCA_045602205.1). Lineage (GTDB taxonomy): Bacteria > Bacillota > Clostridia > Oscillospirales > CAG-272 > HGM12713. The sequence continues at coordinate 30,619 of JAZSBF010000101.1, read as the reverse complement.
TGCGATAAGTACGCCTTTTTACAGAGACTTGATTCGAGACTCAAGCCTGTTATGCTCAGCGAGCTTATGTCATATACGCATATAACAGGTGTATATTCCTTTTTTACGGGAGAGGCAAATATAAACGTGGCTTTCCCCGATTATACTATCCCTTATACCGCCGCTCACGAGCTTGCTCATCAGAGAGGTATTGCGAGGGAGGACGAGGCGAATTTTGTGGCTTTCCTTGTCTCGATGGAGTCGGACGACCCTTATATACGTTACTGCGGATATCTCAATCTTTATGAGTACGTCGCGTCTGCATTGAGCTCCGCTGACAGAGATTTTTATTTTGAGGTAAGCTCAAAGCTTAACCTTGAGGTGAAATACGAGATGAATGCGTATGCCGAGTTTTATCAGAAATACAGAGACTCTGTTGCGGCAGACGTGAGTAACGCTGTCAACAATACCTTTCTTGTGATACAGGGTACTGAGGGAACAAGGAGCTACGGTATGGTGGTCGATCTTGCTGTCGCTTATTACAGAGGAGAAAATTGATACCTGTCATTTTTATATGCGATAGAATATAATATTATTATCTAATATCTCAAAAAGCTCTTTATTTTTTAAATGGTTTGTGGTAAAATATAGATAGTAGGATACAGAACAACATTTTGGGAGTCTTAATATGAAAAAAATCATAGTGAAGGGCGGAAATGAGCTGCACGGAGACGTGCATATCTCAGGTATGAAAAATGCCGCCTTGCCCATACTATTTGCCTGTATATTGACCAAAGGAAAAAATATATTATATAATATCCCGCCTGTCAGCGATATCGCGCTTTCGCTTGAGATACTTGAATCTCTCGGGGCTAATATCACACACCGTCTTGACGGCGGAGTTGAGATAGATTCCGAGCCGATACGCTCGGTTGCCGCGCCTTACGAGTATGTAAGTAAGATGAGGGGCTCTACGTATCTGATCGGCGCTATGCTTGCAAGGTTTGGCGAGGCGAGCGTTGGTATGCCTGGCGGATGTGATTTCGGCGACCGTCCTATTGACCAGCATATCAAGGGCTTTGCGACACTTGGTGCAAAGATATCCTTTGTAGACGGAAGTCTTCGCGCTGATGCAGGTGACGGACTTGTGGGAAATTCGGTTTATCTCGATATAGCATCTGTCGGAGCTACGGTCAATATAATGATATCGGCGGTATTCGCAAAGGGAAGTACAGTCATAATGAACGCGGCGCGTGAGCCGCACATCGTCGATCTTGCCAACTTCCTTAACCGTTGCGGAGCGGATATACGCGGCGCCGGAACTAACATTATAAGAATACACGGCGTAGAGAAGCTTTATCCTTGTAAATATACGATATCTCCCGATATGATAGAAGCGGGAACGTTTATGGTGGCGGCGGCGACCACGGGAGGCTCTGTAAACGTGAGAGACATAATTCCCGAGCATCTTGATACGATAACGGCAAAGCTTCGTGAGACAGGAGTGGCGGTAGACGTTTTTGACGATTATTTGACGGTCACGTCAAACAGGCATTTGCGCGGTGTTACTATAAAGACTTGGCCTTATCCGGGGTTTGCTACCGATATGCATCCCCAGTTCAGCGCTATGCTCTGCTTTGCGGAAGGAATAAGCTCTATCGGCGAGGTTATCTGGGACGGACGCTTTAAGTATGTAAACGAGCTTAAAAAGATGGGCGCAGATATAGATATTTCGGGCAACACCGCAAGAATTATGGGCGGCTCGGAGCTTGTTGGCGCATCTGTCGGAGCTATGGATCTTCGAGCGGGAGCTGCGCTTGTTATTGCGGCGCTTGCGGCGAAAGGAGTCTCTGAGATAAAGGGCGTTGAGTACATAGAAAGAGGATATTACGAGTTTGACGCGAAGCTTCGCGCGCTTGGAGCTGACGTTCGTATTATCGAAGAAGCCTGAAATTTTTATGGGTGTAGAAGGAGATGTCTTCTAAGGTGTCTCCTTCATATCTTTACAGACAAAAGATATAGGACAACTTTTTGAGTCAATATTGAAGTGAAAATTGATTTCGGAGGAAATAATTTTGATAGAAATAAAAAATCTTACGAAAAAGTATGCCGACAATATCGCGCTTGATGATATATCTCTTAGCTTTGAGAGCGGCGGTATACACGGAATACTCGGTCCTAAGGGCGCTGGAAAATCGACCCTTGCAGATATTATAAGCGGATGCAGCCTTCCTACTTCGGGCAGAATTTTGGTTGGCGGCAAGGACAGCTTTTATGATCTTGAGGCAAAGAAAAAACTCTCGTATCTTCCCGAGATGCCCCCGCTTTACGTCAATATGACAGTTTATGAGTATCTTGTTTTTGTCGGTGAGGCAAAGACGGTCGATTGTGATAAGCTCTATCGCAACGTTAACAGCGTTATGGAGCTTACCTCTATCGAAAACATAAAGAACACGGTCATAAAGAATCTCTCAAAGGGAGATAGAAAGCGAGTCGGTATAGCTCAGACGATGCTTGGAAATCCCGATCTCATCATTCTTGATGAGCCGTTTGCGTATCTTTCTGCCGAGCAGACTCAACAAATGTACGATATGATAAAAAAGCTTGGCGAGATCAAGACTGTGGTGATAAGTACGCAGAGACTGAGCGACGTACTTGCGCTTTGCTCCGATATTGCGATACTCTCAGGCGGAAAGCTTTTGGTTCACGATACGATAGAAGGTCTTGATAAAAAGCTTGGCTGTGCAGAGGCTATTCTCTTGTCTGTGCGCGGAAGCGAGGATGCGGTCATTTCTGCGCTTAAGACTGTTGACGGCGCTAAGGATTGTGTCGTTTTGGATAAAGACGAAGACCGCTTGTTGCTCAAGATAGAGTATGATGACGGAGTTGACATAAGAGACGAGCTTTTTGCCGTTCTTTCGGCGGCAAAGTGTCCCATTCTTTCGATGAACGTAGAGAAGGTGACGCTGGGCGACGTATATATGAAGCTTGTCGGCGCGGCTAATACAGATCGGGAAGAGGAGGGCAGATAAAAATGGGCGCAATTTTTAAACGCGAATTCAAAGCTTACTTTCAAAGTATAATCGGATTCTTATTTGTAGGCTGTTTTTTGTTGCTTTTCGGGATCTTTGCATTCGACTATAACCTCTTTAGACAGAGTCCGTCAATAGTGTATGCCCTTTCTGATATGCTTCCTATGGCGGCAATACTTATTCCGATAGTTGCGCTGAACAGTATCCTCGGGGAGTACAAGAACGGAACGTACAAGCTTTTGTACTCCTTGCCGCTTAGCTCGGCACAGATATTCTGGGGCAAATATCTCGCGCTTGTCTTGGTGGTTGCTATACCCACAGCGGCGGTCGCGCTCTTTCCCTTTGTTCTGAACTTCTTTGGGGATATCAATTTTGTAGCCTCATTTGGCTCGCTCATTGGATTTTTCTTCTTTGAGCTTGCTTTAACTACGGTGTATTTCTTTATATCCTCTATCTCAAAAAATTTGACGGCAGCAGCCGTTGTGAGCTATCTTGTTGCGGTCGTTCTTTATGTTATTAATCTTCTTACGGCGCTTATACCGATAGAGTGGATCAAGGATATCCTTTCAAGACTCAGTCTGTTTGGGTCGTTCGATAATTTTCTTTACGGTGTGTTTGACCTCAGGGGCGTGATATATTATCTTTCGATAACGGCGGTATTTGCAATTCTCACTTATCGCTCAATGAATAATAAAAGGTTTATGTGAGTGAGGTGGATGCGGATATGAATAAAAAGAATTTTAAACCTTTGTCAACTGCCGTTGTTATAATACTCGTCCTGTGTCTGCTTGCGCTTAACTGCGCCGCAATATTTATCCCCAAACTTTATACCGAGCTTGATATGAGCTCGTCGGAGATATACAACATCTCGGAGGAATCAAAAAAGCTTTTGAACAGACTCGACAAAAAGGTTGATATATGTATATTTAATGCCGACGAAAGCAATTTGAAGCTTGAACGCTTTCTTAAAACTTACGCGTCGCAGAGCGATATGATATCTGTCTCTTACGAGTCATCTGAGGGGTATTCGCCATACACCTTGAAGGTGGAGTGCGAAGGACGTTTTGAACTATTGCAGTCCTCAGATATTTTCTATTATGATACAAGCTTTGGAACTCTTTCGCTGGATGATTACAACTATTATGTAGAAAGTTTTGCGGCTAATGAGGCGTATGCCGAGTATCTTGACAAGCTTATCTATGAATCCACCCTTTATTTTAACGGGGAATATATACTCTCAGCTATTATCGAATACGTGGTCTTTGGTGAGATACCGTATCTCGTAAGCGGACACGGAGAGAATGATACCCAAAACGGAAATTTCGCGAGTATTTTAGGCGCTTTGGGCGATCCTTTCAAGAGCTTTGATATAACGAGCGAGAAGGAGATACCCGAGGACGTCAGCTGTTTCGTTATAAACGAGCCGAGCGAGGATTACAGCGAGAGCGAGGCGGGACTGATACTTGATTATCTTAAGGACGGAGGAAGGGTTATACTTGTTACCTCTGAGAAAAATCTTGAAATGCCTAATCTTATGTCGATAGCGGAATACTATGGACTGAGTGCTGAGAGGGGATTTGTGGCAGAGCCGATGACCGAGGCTGTGGGCGAGGCTGAAGAAAGCACCGGAGCTGAGGGCAATGACGCTGCCGAGGCGGCAGATCCCTTTGAATTTGTACCCAAGATAAACCCGGATCACGATCTTATGGCGATATTTGACGGATATAATCTTGTTGCCTTGAATGCAAATCCCATAGTAAAAAACGAAAGTGTGGACAGACCGTCTCTTATAGTTACCGACCTTATCGTTTCCTCTGAAAATTCATACGTTGGAGACGCGGAGTCTGCAAAAGGAAGCCGTACTATCGGCGTGTGCGCTGAGGAAGAGACCGAAAAGGGAACGACAAGATTTTTGTGGTTTACGGGTGCAGATGCCTTTAATAAGGAGGAATATATCCAGTCAAACAACATAGCCCTGCTTTATTACGGAGTGGCTTGGATGGAGGATTATTCCGAGCTTGAAGCAATAGATCCCGTGGTCTATGGAGAGCCTTTGCTTTCTGTTTCAAAAAATGCAATGTTCGGGATCGGTATTTCTGTGATTCTTCTCATACCTATCGTAATTATAGGATCAGGCGTAATTATTTGTATGAAACGTTCTAAAAATCCAAAAAAAGCTTGACAACTTAAAAAAAGTGTGATATAATCCCTCTAAGGAGACATTTGTCTCTATGGAGGGATTATGGCTTATTTATGTAAAGATGAAGCAACAAGAAAAAAGATAAAGGAATACATCAACGAATACGTTACGATAAATATGATGTCTCCGTCTATCCGTGATATTGCTGAGGGAACGGGTATATCGCGTTCCATGGTACAGCGTTATATGGCGGCTATGAGAGAAGAAGGAGAGATAGATTACGGAAGAAGGAATATCAGCACCGAATTTACGAGCAGAATAGACCGCGACTGCGTTGTTGTCACAAGAATCGGAGACAGCGACGGAGAATATTTCTCTTTGCCGCGCGCTTGGGTGGGTGACGGAAGCTTTTATATGATAGAGGCTGCCGATGACTCGATGAGCGGGATAGGAATATCCGAGGGAGATACGGTTATAATTCGTGCGGACGATAGCTTCCTTGATGGTGATTGCGTTGCTTTTTACGGAAGGGACGGAGAGATAGTTCTCAGAAATGCTTATGAGAGAGTAAACGGAATTTTGCTGTCGGCGGCGAACCCCAAATATTCGAGCAAAACCGAAAGAAACGTCGAAATTGTGGGTGTGGCTGTTAAAATAATAAAGAGCCTTGGCAAAACAGATGATAAGGAAGACAAGGGAAGATCCTCGCTTCAGGTATTCCTTCTGTGATAAATTAATAATAAAAAAGGGCTGCTTCACGTATTGTGTGAAGCAGCCCTTGGTTTTTGATACAAGACTTTTGATTGTAAAAAATATCACAATAAAATAAATATAATGCTATAAATTAAATGATTGTTTTACAAAATAAGTTAAAAATCAACATAAAATATGACGCTTTAGATTTCTACCGTCTTTGCCGCGTGTGTGGAATATACAGCGCAGATATGACATTCTTTATCAAAAAGACGCTCTATTGCTATCTTGTAATAAGAAAGCTGTTCTTCGTGCAAGGCTTTCATTTTGCGCTCTAAAAGAGTGTCATTTGTCGCTTCATTTTTTGATACTCTGTCGGTCTTATAATCGTAGAGACAAATGTCTCCATTTTCGTCGATTATGATAAGGTCGATAACGCCTTGAACCGCAAGCTGTTCATCTCCGATAGCCTCTATAAATTCTTTGTCTCTTGAAAATTTTGAAGCGGGCAAAAGGATGTTGAAGCGCTGCTCGCGAATTACCCTCTTTGCCTTTTTTATTTTCAAGTAGAGGTCGCTCTCAAAAAATCTTTCAAGCTCGTCGATAAATACCGCATCTGTTGCAGAGGTCGGCAGGAATTTTTCGGCTATGAGGCGCTCAAGCTCCTCTTTGACTCCGAAACTCTCGGCGCGCTCAAAATTGCAAAACTGCAAAAAGAGGTGCGTTGCCGTTCCTCGCTCGGTTGCCGAGAGCTTTTTTCCTGTCTCTCCCGAGAATATTTCGGGCACGGTAGCTTTTCGCGGTGTCTCAAAAATATTCAGAGAATCGTCGCTCTCGTCAAGAACGTCCGGAGAGAGACGGGAGACTGAAATTTTTGCGGGAATTCTCGAATACGCGCTATACGGATATTTGTAATCGAATTTTTGCTTGAGTTCGTTTACAAGAGAATCATTTATCTCGCACTCGGTCGCTTCGTCAGCGGGTGCGCCGAGATGACGGATATTTCTCGGAGCTTCCACAGAATCTGCGGGTATAAGAGCGAGCTCACATATGCCCGAGATATCCTGTGACGCTATTGCCGAAAGTATCCATTCGAGATAAGACCTTGAGCGCATAAGCAGATAGCGGCAGGAATGCTTGCGTCTGTATTCGGCGTCGTCCATTAGCTTGTCACGCTTTTTCGTTGTGCTTGCTGTTACGTAAAGCCGCTCACGAGCACGTGTCAGCGCGACGTAAAGGACTCTCATTTCCTCTTCGGTGCGGTTTATCAGTATATTTGATGCCACAGCCTCTCGCATAGGAGTATTTATTCTCGCAAATCCCGTCTGGTCGGGAAGCTTCATAGCAACGCCCGCGTATGAGTCGAATATAAGGCTGTCCTTAAAGTCATTTTTGTTAAATTCTCCGCCTGCTCCGAATATGAAGCATACGGGGAATTCAAGTCCCTTTGACTTGTGAATGGTCATTATTGAAACCTTGTCTCCCGAAGCCTCGGCGACGACCGAGGTAAAATCGGTCTTTTCCTCGATTATCTTGTTTATATATTCTATAAAGTTATAGAGTCCTCGGAAGGAATTGGACTCAAATTTTCTGGCATACTCATAGAGCAGACGGAGATTTTGCGAGTCGGCAAGTCCTGCTGCGGCAAAGCGCGCCGAGGAATATATTTTCTTTAAAAGCTTGTCTACGGGAAGCGAGAGCGTGTCGTCACGCCACCCCGAAAGAGTTGTGATGAAATCTCTGCAACGTTCGGACAGAGTGTCGTTTTGCCCGTCGGCGTAATCCTTAAGTGCCTCGTAAAGCGAATAGGAGTCGTCCTTATACTGTCTTAGCGCGATAAGGTCGTCAAGTGTAAGCTCAAAGAGTGGGGAGCGGAGAGCTGCGGCAAGATAGATATCTCTGTGGGGATTGTCTATAACGTTCAAAACCGAGAGAATGAGAAGAACGTCGGGGTTTTCAAAATATTCAACATCGTCAGCTCCGCAAAAGGGTATTCCCGCCTCAGAAAAGGCTTCTCTGAGGTAGGGGTTTGCGGTGGAATAGTGCACAAGCACCGCAATATCTCCAAAGGTTATCGGCGAGCCATCTGCCTTTTTTGAATTTTTAACAAGCTCTAATATTTCATTTGCGACGTATCTTGCTTCGTTTATCCTGTTGTTTTCGGCGCAGCAATCGTAGTCGGAGTTCTCGTCTTCGGGAGGAACAAGAATAGAGAGCTTAACTTTGGGCGATATATAATCGCTGTTTTCGGGCGGAAGCTTTGAGAATTTCAGGTCGTCATCGGAGCAGTAGCCGATGCTCTCGGCGCATATACCGAAAAGATAGGAGCATACTCTGTTGGTAAATTCAATTATGCTTTCGTCACATCTGAAATTGTTTGACATAAATATCGCTTCGCTTAGCGAATTTGAAGCATGCGTGCTGTCGTGAGCAGGAAATTCGGCGCGGTATTTCGCAAACACCTGAGGCTCAGCGCCTCTGAATCCGTAAATACTTTGCTTTATATCGCCAACCATAAAGCGATTTTTGCCGTTAGAGATAGCTTTGAATATCATATCCTGAACTCTGTCAACGTCCTGATATTCGTCTATATATATGTCGGTGAACTGCTTTGAAAGCTCAAGGGCGACCTCGGTCGGCTCGTTGTTTTCGTCCACGAGAAGCTTTAGGGCATAGCGTCTTATGTCGTTGAAATCAAATATGGCGCGAGAGAGCTTTTCCTCTGTAAGCCTCTTTTCAAACTCGGAGAGCAGAGAATAGAGGGTAGAGGTTATACTTGCGGTTTGAAGCATAGCCCTCGATATGCTTTCGGGAGTGAGAGGGAAGGCTTTTGAGGCAAGCTCCTTGATAGCCGCTGTCAGCTTTTTTCGCTGTTCCTTTACTGCTTCGGTATCGTCGGATTTTGCCTTGCCTATTGATTTGAGTGGGATGGGAGAGTAAGAGAGAAGATGCGCTCTTACCGACGCGTAATTCTCGTTCTCAAGCTTCTCAAGGAGTGATTCGCAAAAGCTGCGGTCGTAATGAAATGAAGCTCCGTAGGAAGAGAATATAGCCTCGTCGGAGTCTACGAGCTCGAGAGATTCATCGAATACCGAGATGAAATATTTTACTTTTTCTATGGTGTTTGCGCGCAATATTTTGCCAAACGAGGAGTCGAAGAAGTCCTTTTCAGCGTTATTATCTGTCCCCTCAGCGCATATCTTCAAAAACTCTATTCCCTCGGGATATGAAGCTACGTGGGAATAAAGATTTAATAAAATTTCGGGGAGCTGAGCGGAGTTTCGCACATTGGTGAATGCCTCTGCAAAGCGAGAAAATTCCTCGGTATCACTGTCGTAAAATTTGTTTACCGTGTCCGCCATAAGCTCTATTGACATAAGCTCTGCCTCTGCCGTATCGGCTATTCTGAAGGTCTGAGGGAGTCCTAAAGATGAGAAGTTTTCACGTATAAGATCGAGGTAGAAGGAGTCTATCGTGCATATTTTCGCGTTGCCGATCTTAACGAGCTGAGAGGCAAGATGCTTGTTCGTCGGGTCTTCTGCGAGCGCGTCGGCTATCGCCGCAAATATTCTTTGCCGAAGCTCTGCAGCGGCGGCGCGCGTGAAGGTGACTATCAGCATTTTTGAGATATCGTAGGGATTCTCCTTGTCTGTAAGAGAACGTATTATACGCTCTGTGAGCGTGGCGGTCTTTCCCGAGCCCGCCGCCGCCGAGACAAGCAGCTCCTTGCCTCTTGTATTTATCGCGGCTTTTTGCGCGTCTGTCCAAGTTCTTGCCATTAAAACTCCTTTCCGAACGGCTTGTCCGTTCTTCTGCACACGGGCTTCATTTCGCACCAATCGCATGGGGATTTTTTGTCGTATATAAGGGGCTCTGCATCGGCTTTTCCTGCCTTCATTTCCTCTGCGATGGATACGATTATCTGTTCTATCTCTTCACGGAGATGAGCAAAACCGTCAGCGCTTGTAAGCGCCTTCCCGGTGAGCTGATCCTTTTTGTTTTTCTTTACTCCCGCAAGAAAATCGGGAGAAAGATCATCGTTCATAGCTTCAAGTATGTCTATGTCGTCAAGCAAAAGACCGCTTCTCGAAAATCCCTTTGCGGCGTTTGCAAGCACCTCGTCGCTGTCGGTGTAATCCTCAAGCTCGACGTAGGGAATGTTTGACGAAAGATAGACGACTCCCGCAGGGAGAGGAGTGTCAACGCCTCCGAGTCGGCTCGCCTCAGAGCAGAGCGAGAAAAGATATATCAGCATCTGAGTATTGAGTCCGAGCTTGAGGTCTTCGATGGAAAAGTCCTTAGTTCCGGTCTTATAATCGACGACACGAACATAGACCTTTTCGTCTTTCTTGCAGATATCGACTCGGTCGATAACCCCCGACAGCGATATCTTGTCTCCGTTCTCAAGCACAAATTCAAGAGGCGGAGCAACGCTTCCGTCGCCGTCTATTTTGTACTCGAAGAATTTTGGAGTGAACTTGGAGTGAGAAAATTCCTCCACTATGTTCTTGACAAGAAGCAGAGAGAGATTTCGGAGTCTCAGATAGAGATGCGTAAATCTTCCCATTGCGCGTTCGTGTGAAGGGGAGATGTACTCTATATAGCGCTTTACGGCGCTGTCGGTCATCTCTTTGAGAGAGTCATCGGTTATGTCGGGCTTTGGTCCGTTCTCGTCAACTATTTCTTTTATCAGATTTTCAAGTATGAAATGGACGAAGCTTCCAATGTCTGCCGATCTGAATGAGGCAGTCTTTTCCTCACGCAGAGAAAGCACGTAAGAGCAGTAATAATTGAAGTTGCATTTCACGTATTTTTCAAGTCTCGATTGGCTGAGCTTCATTTTTTTAGGGAATATCTTCTTTACAAGCTCCTTCGACACCTCGCACTCGCGCGTCGAAATGACAGGCGCTGATGCGTGTTCAAGGTGCGAAAATTCCTCTCGCGAGGCAAGAGCGCGGCGCAAAGCGAGGGCGCTCTCGGTATTCTTCTGCGAGAAGACATACCTTGAAGCGTTTTCGGCAGAGCAGGAGAGATATTCGAGGTCATACTCGACGAATTTATGCTCTTTTATATGCGGGAGAAGCTTTTTTGCTCTCTCGTATGCGAGAGATGGGTAGCGAGCCGTACCGTCGGCGCTCGCCGTATTTGTAAAGAGTATGAGCTTTTCCGATGCGAGCGAGAAGGCTCGCTTAACAAACATAAGCTCGTCAGAGGATCTTGTTTCGTTGTTCTCCGCAAATTCAATTCCAAGGTCCTTGAGAATATCCCGCTCGGGAGAATTGAGAACCCCGGCATCCGATATGTTCTTTGGAAATTCTCCTTCGCAGAGTCCAAGCACGAGAACACATTTCGGGTTGTTTACGCGCAGTGTAGAGGCTGAGCCTATCGTTACCTCGTCTACCGAGGAGGGTATAGTTCCAAGCTCGGTCATATCAAAGACAAGCCTCAGCGCCTTTGAAAATTCTTCGGTGTTCATATCTCTTTCGGAAAGAAGCTCTGCGCAAAGCGCGAGAGAGTTCAGCGTAACTCCGTAGATAGAGGAATATTCCTCGGCCTCCTTGACGTTCTCAAGAGAGGCGTATTTTGCGGCAAGATCTGAGAGTCTGCTCTCAATGTCAGAGCTTTCGAGATACTCAAATAATGCTATGCACATCTCGCGTACGTTGTCGGATGCGTCAAGCCTTGCAAAAAGCGGGATAAGAGAAGAGCAGAGTATTTCGCGAACCTCGTTTGCGGCTGTCAGTATCTTTCTTCCGCGTTCGCTTATCTCGCCTCTGTATCCGTCGGGGTTCATAGTAAAATATCCGTCTGTAAACCTCTTTCCGTTTATGTTCCAGATCTTTACGTAGCTCTCGAACATATCTATCTTGTCGGGAGAGATAGGATAAAGTCCTGTTTTCAGGTGGGATATAACATCACTCGCGCGCCAATTGCGATTTTTTATCGCAAGTGCGCTGAGTATAAATTTTACGGCTGATTTTGAGGAAAGGTCGGATTTTTCAGAGAAGAAAAATGGAATTCCGTTTTGCTCAAAGGCGGGCTCGATTATTCCGCGATAGCTCTCGCTGTCTCGCATTACGACTACGATATCGCGGCAACGGTATCCGCTTCTCATAAGTTCAAGCGTGTGTCTCGCGGCAGCCTCTGCCACGGCGTAAGGAGTTGAGCAGAGCTCAAAAAGAACCGAGGTGTCGTTTTTGTCGTCGGTATATTCGAGAGGCTTTGTGTCGGATATGTTCCAGATATTTTTTGCAAGATAGGAAAGCGACTCGGATGAGGCGCGTTTGTTTTCTCTGAGTATCAGCGAGGTATGACCTCCGTGTTTTTGCGCGCTTCTTATAAGTCTTCGCTCAGAGGCGGATATGCTTTCGGAATAAATGCTCTCGTAATTCGGCTCGGGCAGAGGAATAGTCACAAATGTATTTTTTGCCTGTCTGAATATGCGCTCGATAACGGCGTGCTCTGCCGCGGTGAAGGACGAAAACGAGTCGATGTATACGTTACAGCCCTCAAAAAAGTTGTGCTTTGAGAGTATAGACGCAAGCTTTGTTATATCGTCTGCGGAGTCGCTGAAGCTCTCTGATACAGCCGAGTTATATGCGGCATAGATAAGAGATAGGTCGCGAAGCTTCGCATAGAGCTGAGAGCTCGGCTCGAGCTTCTTTGAGGCTTGCTCAAGAGACGAGGATTCGATAGAATTCGCCTTGAATTCTCCTATGGCGTTCAGCATAAACTCGGTCGTTGCAGAGTCGCCCACTGCCTCGCTTTTGTAGTATTCGAGCATAGGAGAGAGCTCCCGCAAGGTCTGCCACATAAGAAGATACTTTGCGGGCTTTGTTATATAGTTATATTCAAGTCCGCCGTATTCTCGGCAGACTCTGTTATAAAGACGTGAAAAATTGAGTATTTCAAGGTCAAGCTGAGCCGACATAGGTAATATCTCAAGCATCATACGCTCACTTGATACCGCCTGCTGTTCGGGCACGATAAGATAAGAACGGACACCTGTGTCCGCGTCTTCTTTTATCATATTTGATATTTCGTGTGTCTTACCGTATCCAGACTCTCCGTAGATAAAGCGAATCATATATTCCTCCTTGGATATCTTCTGTTACTATACTCAATATCATTATACCAAATCGTATCACAAAAGACAAGCGATTTTTGTCAGACAGGCAGAGTTTTTGAAAAAATACAGAAAATTTTGAGTATATTTTCTCTGTTCTTAAAAAAATATTAATATATGTGGTGTATAATAATAGATGTCAAGGCGGAAAATGATGTCGGAAATGGAGATATGACTTATGATCATAAAGCTGATAAAGACGGGAAAGAAAGCAAAAAAGAAGATAGCGGGTTCACTGTCAAAGAAAACAAAGATAGTTCTGAAAAAGAAGAAAAAGGTCGAGAAGGCGATCGTCAAAACGGGCAAGGCTTTCGATAAGAAATCAAAGGCTTTTGAGAAAAAAAGGAAGGATCTGGAGAAGAAGGGAAAGACCTTAGGGAAGAAGGAGCTTCAGCTTTTGAGGAAAGGTAAGATATTGCTTTTGAAGAAGCAGGAAGTGATAGAGAAAATACCTTTTTCCGACGGAAACTACAAAAACACTTGAAAATATCCTTAAATGGTGTATAATGTATAATGGTACGCCTCTCATAAAGCGTGGGCGTGTTTTGAGTATTGAGAAGGTTAAGGACTTAGAAAATGATGGATTCTTCTTTTATAGAGGCTTTGAAATGTCCGTGCTGCGACTCGGATATGACCTTTGGAAACAATTTTAAAAGTCTTGTTTGCCTTGGCGCGCGTAAGCATTGCTATGATTTTTCGTCAAGCGGATATCTCAATCTTTCTCCCACACATTCTGCGGGCGGAGATTCAAAGGACGCCGTTCGCTCAAGGACCGAATTTTTGGATTCGGGCGCATACGCGCCTGTTGCCAAAACTCTTTGCGAAATGCTAAAAAAATATCTCTCGCAGGGGGCTTGCGTTATTGATGCGGGTTGCGGAGAAGGGTATTATTCCTGCCGTATCGCCGAGGAGGGATACAGAGTCCTTGGCTTTGATCTTTCAAAAGACGCCGTGAATAGCGGAGCAAAGAGGGCAAAAAGAGAGAAACGGGATAATGCTTTTTTCGGAGTCGCGAGTGTTTATTCGCTTCCCATTAAGGACGGCTGTGCAGATGCGCTTGTGAATATTTTTGCACCCTGCGCCGAGGATGAATATTGCAGAGCTCTGAAGGAGGGCGGAATTTTTGCGTTTGTATACGCAGGAGAGAAGCACCTTATGGGACTTAAGCGGTCACTCTATGATACAGTTTACGAGAACGAGGAGAGAGCCGACCTTCCAAAGCAGATGGAGCTCGTTGAAAAAAGACGAGTGCTTTATGAAATAACGCTTGCGGGAAATGCGCAGATACAAAATCTTTTTTCTATGACGCCGTACTATTGGCGCACTTCTCTTGAGGACAAAAAGAAGCTGTTGGGGCTTGAAACACTTACGACAGATGTCGATATTATTATAGAAATATACAAAAAGAAGGACGTAATATGAGAATATCACTTGTTATACCAATGTACAACGAAAGCAGCATAATCGCTGATACCGCAAAGACTCTTGATAAATATATGAGCGATAATTTTGACGATTATCAGGTAATATTCTTTGACGACGGTTCTCGTGACAATAGCGTCGAGATAGTTAACTCTCTCGCTCTGCCGAATATAAAGGTGAGCGGATACGGCGCAAACCGAGGAAAAGGAGCGGCGGTCAGACACGCTATGCTTGAGGCTGACGGAGACGTTATAATGTTTACCGATGCCGATCTTGCTTACGGTACTGACGTCGTGCGCCGAGTTTACGATATATTTTCTGCCGATCCCGAAACAAAGATAGTCACGGGCTCGAGAAATCTCAACAAGGACGGATACGAGGGATATACTCTGCTCAGAAAAATAATGTCCAAGGTATACATAAAGGTGCTTTGTATCGTCGGCGGATTCAAGCTTTCCGACTCCCAGTGCGGCTGTAAGGCTTTCTGCAATAAGGCGGCAAAGGATATTTTCAGCCGTTGCGAGGTCGACGGATTTGCATTCGATTTTGAAGCTATTCTCTGGGCGGGTAAGCTCGGATACAAAATCACCGAAATGCCCGTGAAGATAGTAAATCACAGAGAGTCCAAGGTCAACGTTATCAAGGATACCTTTAAAATGCTCTCTGACCTTCGCAGAATAAAGAAACAGGTGAAGGCAAAGTCAAAAAACGATAAACAATGTATGTAATAAAACCGTAACGGGGCTGTCATAAAGGTGATTTTGAGACAGCTCCGTTGTTTTTTGTCTTGTATTGTAAAAAAATATTACTGAGTTAGTTAAAAAAACTTGCAAACGTAAAATATATATGATATAATATAATAAGTATATCTGTGTTTTTGGTTGATACAGCCAAAATCTTTGTGCAGGGAAGGAGAGCTATGTTGGAGATGTTAGAGTCGCTCAAGGAGTATTTTGAGGAATATGTAGTTAATACTGTGAAGACTATGCGTTTTATAGACGCTGTTGATATTTTTGTTCTCGCTTTGATTTTGTACTTTTTGTACCGCTTTGTTATAGACAGACGCGCGGGCAAATTGGCATTGGGGCTGGGGCTTATAACTGTACTGTTTTTTATAAGCTCGATGTTCAATATGTATGCCTTGAAATACATATTTACAACATTCTATCAGGTTGGAATTATCGCTGTGCTGATAGTCTTTCAGCCCGAGATGCGCGCGGCTCTTGAAAAGGTTGGAGGAACACCTCTTTCGGGGCTTAAGAATATCACCACCGAGTCGGGAAAGCTTCTTGCTCTCAATGAGCAGACAGAGGCGGTCTGCACCGCCGCAAGCGATCTCGCCAGAGAAAAGGTGGGCGCGCTTATCGTTATTGAGAGAACAACGAAGCTTGGCGAATATATAAAATCGGGAGTTATTATCGATTCTATCGTGTCGCCGTATATTCTCAGAAATATATTCTTCAATAAAGCCCCGCTTCACGACGGAGCTGTTATAATCAGAGACGGAAGAATAGTAGCCGCGGGTTGCTTTTTACCACTCTCGACCAATAACGATATAGATAAGGACCTTGGAACGCGTCACAGGGCGGCGATAGGTATGAGCGAGACGAGTGACGCGCTTGTTATAGTCGTTTCTGAGGAGACGGGAACTATCTCAATGGCTATCGACGGAAATCTCAAGAGAAATTACAATTATACCACACTTAAGCAAGAGCTCAACACCTTGCTTGCTCCGTCCTCTCACGGCGAGCATCATAAGCACAAACGAAAAGAGCATAAGCACTAACCTTTGAAGGAGACCGAGATGAAAAAAGAAATCGAGCATACCGAGCAAATGGATATAAAGGCCTCAGATGCAGGCACGAAAAAGAAAAAATTCAATATATTTGCCTTTGTTCTCTGTGTTATAGCTGCGTTTGTGATATGGATATTCGTAATGAATACACAAAACAGCACCTACACAAAGACCTTTGCGATAAGTATTGAGGTGGTAAACGAGGAAAAGCTTCTTCAAAACACCGGACTCACGATTTTTGGAACTCCCAAAAAGCAGGCTAATATTACTATACAGGGAAAGAAGATAGACGTTCAAAAGTACAGTGAGAAGGATTTCAGAGCTTATATTGACGTTTCATCTATTTCCGAGAAGGGAAATCATCCCGTGAGTGTAGTCGTTGAAACACCTACAAATATCGTTACAGTTATGGCGATAGACCCCAAAACGATAACCGTATACGCCGATACGCTTGAGAGTGCTGACATTTCGCTTGAGGCATACTGTCAGAGCAACGAAGCTAAGTATCTTCTTTCAACCGACGGCGCTACTCTTAAGGTAACGGGGCCCAGTACATATATTGATAAAGTATCTAAGGCAAAGGTAAGGATCCCTTCGGCGTCTTACAGTGTTGGCGATGTCGTTTATTCGTCGGATATAGAGCTATACGATGCAAAATCAATACAGCTCTCGAGACTTTATATGACGTTTGATCCTGAGGAGATCAAGGTAATTATCAAGGAGATAAATGAGTGATTCTGTGAAGAATGTTTCAGATATCCTGCTTGTTTCGGGGATAAAGATATCCCTTGACGCAGGCGAGGACGATGCGTTAAAAATAGCGGCATTGGAAATGAAGCGTGCAGGGATTGCCCCTGCACGGCTTCGTTTTCGTATTTATAAGAAAAGTGTCGACGCAAGAAAAAAGAATGATATAAAGCTTGTATATTCGGTTGCCGCGTATTCGGATGAGAGAATATCCGTAAGCGACGAGCGACTTGCAAGGTTTGGTATAAAGAGAATATCCGACGGGGATATATCGGTCGAGATAGGCAAAGAGCCTATGCCATATAGACCTCTTGTTGTGGGAATGGGCCCCGCGGGGCTTTTTGCCGCGCTTTTGCTTGCCGAGCAGGGATATTGTCCTACTATCATTGACAGAGGAGACTGTATCAAGACTCGCTGTGAGATAAACAGAAGATTTATCGAGACGGGTGAGCTTGATATCGAATCGAATATTCAGTTTGGCGCAGGCGGAGCGGGAACTTTTTCCGACGGTAAGCTGATGACGAGAATAAACGACCCGAAGATATCATACGTGCTCAGAAGACTTTGCGATTTTGGCGCGCCGGAGGAGATAATGACCGCGGCGAAGCCGCATATAGGAACAGACCTTCTTGTAGGCGTGGTGGACAGAATTCTTGAGCACATAGAAAAGCTTGGCGGACGCGTGATATACAGATGCCGTCTTGATGCTATAAAAGAAAACAAAGACGGCAGTGTTACAGCCGTTACGACTGAGGGGGAGATGATCTGCTCGGCGATAGTGCTTGCCGTAGGTCACAGCGCAAGAGATACTTACGCTATGCTTCTTAAGTCGGGATACGTTATAGATGCTAAGGCTTTTTCGGTAGGAGTGAGAATAGAGCATCTGAGAGAGGACATCGACAGAGCTCTTTACGGAAATTTTGCGGGACACAAGGCGCTTGGCGCGGGTGAGTATCACTTGTCCGACACTACGGGCGAGAGGGGTGTCTATACCTTCTGTATGTGTCCCGGCGGACAGGTCGTGGCGGGCGCGTCCGAGGATGGAGGCGTTGTTGTAAACGGTATGAGCGATCACGCGAGAGGCGGCAGAAATTCAAATTCTGCGGTCGCTGTCTCTGTGAATAAAAGCGATTACGGCGCAACTCCTATGGGGGCTATCGAATTTCAGCGCGCCATAGAAAGAGCGGCTTTTGCCGCGGGAGGCTCGGATTATTTTGCGCCTGTGCAGACGCTCGGTGATTTTTTTGACGGTAAGAGCCGTAGCGAGCCGTCGAGAATACTTCCCACTTACCGTGACGGAAGAGTCCGTATGGCAAGGGTCGACTCGTTGTTTCCCGATTTTATAACCGAGGGACTGAAGCGGGGATTTGCGTCATTCGATAAAAAGCTTTCGGGCTTTGCTGTGTCGGATGCGATAATTACGGGGGTAGAGACAAGGACATCAGCTCCCGTCAGAATTTTGCGTGGAGAGGATATGACCGCGATAGGACATTCCTCTATCTACCCCTCTGGAGAAGGCGCAGGCTATGCGGGCGGGATAACGAGCTCGGCGGTTGACGGGCTTCGCACGGCACTTGCGGTAATGAAAAGATTTTCAAATGTATGATCCTTTTGGGTCGAGGAAAGGTTTATGTTATATAATGAGCAATAAAAAGAAAGAAAGGATATGGTCTGAAAAATATATATCGGGCAGAGCAGAGGATAGCGCCGAGATCAGTGCGATAGCTAAGACTCTCGGAATATCTGAGATATTAGCCTGCCTTCTTTGGAACAGAGGATATAAAACCCCTGTTGAAGCCGAGAGCTTTCTCAGATTTGAGACGACCGATTTTCACGACCCGTTCTTGCTGAATGATATGGATATTGCTGTTAGCAGAGTTATGCGGGCAGTTGAAAATAGAGAAAGGATATGTATATACGGAGACTATGACGTTGACGGAGTTACCTCTGTGAGTCTGCTTTATACTTATCTTACAGCTATGGGAGCTGACGCCCTGATAAAAATTCCCAAGCGCGACGGAGAGGGCTACGGTATGTCGTCGGCTGCTATCGATATTCTTGCCGCAAACGGCGTCAAGCTCATCGTGACTGTCGATACGGGAATTACTGCAAACGAGGAGATAGCCTATGCGGCTCATCTTGGAATTGACGTGGTTGTGACAGACCACCACGAATGTCACAACGAGCTTCCGGCGGCTTGCGCTGTGGTAAATCCGCACAGGCTTGACAGCAAGTACCCTTTTTGCGAGCTTGCGGGCGTAGGAGTCGTATTCAAGTTTGTATGCGCTTATGAAATAATGCTGTGCAGGGCGAGAGGAGAGTCTGAATTTGACGGAATAACGAGAATATGCAAGGAGTATTCCGACCTTGCCGCTATCGGAACGATAGCTGATGTTATGCCGATAACAGACGAAAACCGTCTTATCGTAAGTATGGGAATTTCGTTGCTTGAAAACACAAAGAGAAAGGGACTCGAAGCGCTTATTGAGGCGGCAAATCCCTCTCAGAAGGACGGAAGGACAAATCCCAAAAAGAAAAAGATATCCTCGGGATTTATAGGCTTTGGCATCGCGCCGAGACTAAATGCCGCAGGCAGAATAAGCGATTCAATAATAGCAGTCAACCTTTTGCTTGCGGAAGACCCGTCTCACGCTAAAAAATATGCCGAGGAGCTCTGCGAGATAAACAGATACCGTCAGGTAGAGGAGAATAAGATCGCCGAGCAGGCTTATGAGATGATAGAGAGCACTCACGATTTTGAGAAGGATAGGGTAATAGTTCTCGAGCATGACGATTGGCAACAGGGTATTATCGGTATAGTTTCGTCAAGAATAACCGAAAAATACGGTCTACCCTCTATACTCATATCATACAAGGGCGCGTTTAGCGGAGAGCCCGATGGAAATGACAGCGGAAAGGGCTCGGGACGCAGTATAAAGGGAATGAACCTTGTGGATGCTCTCAGCTATTGCGAGGATATTCTTGAAAAATTCGGCGGACACGAGCTTGCGGCAGGTCTTACGCTCAAAAGGCGCAACGTTGACGAGTTCAGACGCAGAATAAACGAGTACGCGGCTAATAATCTCAGTGAAGAAAGCTTCGATATAAAGATCGAGGCGGATCGTGCGCTTGATATGAAGGATATAAGTATGGAGCTTGCCGAGGAGATAATGAGACTCGAGCCGTTTGGCGTAGGCAATCCCACGCCGAGCTTTATTATGAAGGACGTGACTGTGCAGAGAGTTATGCAGCTTGGCGCGGGAAAGCACACCAAGCTCATACTTGAAAAAGACGGAATAACGCTTTGCGGAGTTTATTTTGGAGTGTCTGTCACCGAGCTTGGATTTGAAGCCGGAGACAGAATTGACCTTCTGTTCCGACTCGATATCAACGATTACAAGAACGTAAGGTCTGTTCAGCTTCTCGTTCAGGATGCGAGACTTTCTGAAGATTACTTTGAGAAAATGAACGATCTTAAGAGAAGATATGAGGAAATACGCGGCGGAGCGGAATATGAATACAAAGAGAATATAATTCCCACAAGAGATGATTTTGCCTCGGTATATACCGTGCTCAGACGCGAATTCAGAAGCGGAACGAATATTCTTGATATGAAAACATTGCTAAGACTCGTTAATATTTATGATATTCAGCCGATAAACTACATAAAGATGAAATATATTCTCAGAATAATGAACGAGTTGAGAATATGCGCCGTCGAGGAGATATCCCCCGATATCTTCAAATTCGAGGTATTCTTCAATGCGGCGAAAACAAGTATAGACAAATCCTCAATACTAAAAAAGCTTAAAAGCAAATGCTTGGACAGAGTAAAGTGAGTTTTGTCCGTTGAAACGGAAGGAAAAAATATGTCAAAACAGATAAGTACGGATATAAAAAGACTTTTGGATATACTGTCTGCGACAGGTAAAAAATACGACACGGATAAGATAGTCCGTGCCTATGAATATGCCAAAAATCTTCACGAAGGGCAATTCAGAGTCAGCGGAGAACCTTACATCTCGCATCCGATAGCGGTTGCCGAGATAGTAGCAGGACTTGAGCTTGATACCGACTCTATATGCGCGGCGCTTCTTCACGATACCGTTGAGGATTGCGCCGAAAAGACCGACCTTAAGGAAATAGAAAATCTGTTTGGTAAAACTGTGGCCGACCTTGTTGACGGACTTACCAAAATGGTCCTTCTCAACATCGAGGATAAGGAAGAGGCGCATATAGAGAATATACGAAAGATGCTTCTTGCAATGTCAAAGGACATTCGCGTTATCTTCATAAAGCTTTGCGACAGGCTTCATAATATGCGTACGCTCGGAGTCAAGCCCGACACAAAGAGAAGATATACGGCTCTTGAAACTATGCAGGTGTATGCTCCCCTTGCGCACAGGCTTGGTATGCAGAAAATAAAGCACGAGCTTGAAAATCTCGGACTTTCCTATCTTGACCCGATAGGATACGAGGAGGTTCAGGAGCATATAGAGGAAAAGTACGGCGAAAGCCTTGGATTTGTTGAAAGCGTAAGAAATCAAGTCAGCGCGAAGCTTAAAGAGAATAATATAAATTTCACGCTTGAGGGAAGAATAAAATCGGTATACAGCATATACCGCAAGATGTATAATCAAAACAAGAGCTTTGACGAGATATATGATTTTTATGCGCTGAGAATAATCGTTGAGACCGAGCTTGAGTGTTACACGGCGCTCGGACTTATACACGAGATGTTCAAGTCGATACCTGGCAGATTTAAGGATTATATCTCTACTCCAAAGCCCAATATGTACCGTTCGCTTCATACAACGGTAATTGGACGGGACGGAATACCCTTTGAGGTCCAGATAAGGACTTGGGATATGCATCATATTGCCGAATACGGTCTGGCGGCGCATTGGAAATACAAGTCGGGTGAAAAAGCGAGAGAGGATATTGATAAGAAGCTTGAGTGGATAGCCAGACTTATCGAGACCGAAGATGCCGCAAGAGATCCGGATGAGTTTATGAACGCGCTCAAGACCGATATTTTCCACGACGAGACCTTTGTGTTTACTCCCAAAGGCGACGTTATCGCGCTTCCTCAGGGAGCTACTGTTATAGACTTTGCCTACGCGATACACTCGGGTGTCGGTAACTCGATGGTAGGCGCTAAGATAAACGGAATGATAGTTCCGATAGACACCGTTCCGCAGAACGGAGAGATTGTTGAGATACTCACCTCATCCTCTTCAAAAGGACCGAGCAGAGATTGGTTCAATATCGTAAAGACGAGTGAGGCAAGAACCAAGATAAGAGGTTGGTTCAAGAAGGAGAAGCGTTCCGAGAATATCCTTACGGGTAAGGCTATGGTCGATGCCGAATTTAAAAAGTATTCGAGAAGCTATACCGAAACGCAGAGAAACGATATTGTGTCGGCAGTCGCTCAGCGAGCCGGCTTTATGAGCGCGGACGACTTTTACAATACTCTCGGATACGGAGGAATAACTATCTCCAAGGTATCGCTTAAGCTCAAGGAGGAGTTTGACAGGACTGTTAAGGTGCTTGAGCCCGAGACACCCAAAGTGCCGCTGACAGCCGAGAACGTAAAGACGGTCAAACCTAAAAATCTTAAGTCAAACAGCGGAATTATCGTCGATGGCGCTGACGGATGTCTCGTTAAATTCGCGCGTTGCTGTAATCCTCTGCCCGGAGACGATATTATTGGGTTTATCACGAAGGGATACGGTATATCTATTCATAAGACCGACTGTCCCAACGTTATTATGGGAATGAGTAATACCGAAAACGCAGACAGATGGCTTGAAGCTCATTGGGAGAGCGATGAAAGTGGGGGCGCGGGCGACCTTTATGAAGCTCAGCTCAAGATATACGTTTACAACCGTATCGGAATACTTGCCGATATATCGGTGGCACTTTCCGAGATGAAGGTGTTCATTCTTCAGATAAATACCGTTGATACCGGTGAAAATTCAATAATCAATATCAAGGTGAGCTGTAAGAACGTTTCGCATTACCATTCGATAGTATCAAAGCTCAAATCCCTTGAGGGAGTTATTGACGTTACGAGAGGATTTTCATAATGAAGCTTGTTATACAGAGGGTAAAAAAGGCCGCAGTGCGTGTTGACGGAGAGGTCGTTGGCTCTTGCGAAAAGGGGCTTGTGATGCTTTTGGGAGTTGCTGACGGCGATACTCAGGACGATGCCGAGCTTCTTGCCCGCAAGGTGCTTGGACTCAGAATATTTTCCGACGAAAATGACAAGATGAATCTCTCGCTTAAAGATATCGACGGCGAGGCGCTTATCGTTTCCAATTTTACTCTGATGGCAAATTACAAAAAGGGCAACCGCCCCGATTATATGGGCGCGGCAAAGCCTTGCGAGGCGAATGAGCTTTATGAGTATTTCGTATCTCTTATAAGCTCTGAGCTCAGAGCAGTTGGTAAAGGGCGCTTTGGGGCGCATATGGATATAGATATATCGGCTGACGGACCAGTGACGATAGTTATGGATAGCGAGACACTGAAAAAAAGATGATTTTTACGTGGCAAGGCATAGCTTTGCAAAAAAAGAAAACCGCGGAGGTTCGTAATGAACATAAAAATTGAATCACCGGTAAACAAATATTATGTGCAGACTCTATGTATGATCTTCTTTCCCGGAGAAAAGTTCGCTGAGTCGGGAGACACAAGAGAGGATGCGCCGTCTCTCTATCTTAAGACAGAAAAAAGAGACGAGGGGATATGGGCATACGCCGAGATGCGCATAGGCGATAAAGCCGTTGTGGCGGAAAGAATGATTGAATTCGTTCAGAGCAGAACAGAGGAACGTACGATCAAGATCGCTGTCGGCGCGGCTATACTCGCATCTGCGGGAGAGCTTGTGGGATACCGACCCTCGTGGGGCATGCTTATAGGGGTACGTCCCTCAAAGGTGGCTACAGAGATGCTTAATTCGGGTATAAGTAAAACAAGGGTGAAGAAGATACTTACGTCTGACTATCTTGTGATACCTAAAAAGGCGGCTCTTGCCATTGATGTTGCTTTGAACGAGAAGAGGATATCGGGAGAGGTGGACAGCAAGGATTGCAGTGTATATATCTCTATCCCATTTTGTCCTTCAAGATGTACGTATTGTTCCTTTGTTTCATATACTTCAAAAAGACTTCTTGATCTTATTCCCGAATATCTTGAAAAGCTTCTTCTTGAGGTCGAGGCGAATTTCAAGCTTATAGCCGAGCTTGGACTAAACATAAAGACGGTATATATAGGCGGTGGAACGCCCACTATATTAAATGAAGAACAGCTTGAGAGACTTTTGTCTAAAATCTCTTCGCTTACAAATGTTGACGCGCTATCTGAGTATACACTTGAGGCAGGGCGTCCCGACACGATAACTGCCGAGAAATTTGCCATAGCATCTGCCTACGGAGTAACGCGTGTGAGCGTAAATCCTCAGACTCTTTGCGATGAGGTTCTCTCCGGAATAGGCAGAAGCCATACTGTTGACCAGTTCTTTGAAGCCTATGATGTGGCGAGAAAGTCGGGAATAAAGACGGTAAACATCGATCTTATAGCGGGACTTCCAGGGGACGATTTCAAATCCTTCTCCTCGTCCTATGACAGAATACTCGGACTTAAGCCCGAAAATATTACGGTACATACATTTTGCGTAAAAAAATCCGCAGAGGTTCTCAGAAAGAACTCTGAGATATATTCTATAAAAGGCGGAGATGCCGGTAAATGCGTGGATTATTCGCAGATAAAGGCCATGCACAACGGATATCTTCCTTACTATATGTATAGGCAAAAGAATACGGTGGGAAACTATGAGAACGTGGGATTTTCTCTTGCGGGACACGAGGGACTCTACAATATATATATGATGGAAGAATTGCACTCTATCTTTGCTATCGGAGCGGGAGCTGTTACAAAACTCGTTGACAATACGGGCAGAGATAAGACAGGAAAAACGATAGAGAGACTCTTCAACCTGAAATATCCGTATGAGTATCTTAAGGAAGACAGAACGGCAGAGTTCCGCCACGCAGCTATAAAATTTTATACAGAACATTCATTAATATAAAATACAGATAAAGCTCCGACACTTTCAGATATATCCTCTTAGTGTCGGAACTTTTGCGAGAGGGGTTTTATGTGGTTATGGAAAAAATAAAAAAAGCTCCCAAAAGCTTTGGTTCGGATACAGAGGCGAAGCAATTTGTTATGACGTGTGAAAAGGATTTTGAGGATAGATTTGATATCGTACTCAATGAGATAGCTAATATAAGCGACCTTAAAATATTGACTCTTTCCGGCCCTACCTGCTCGGGCAAGACTACTGCGGCAAATAAGATAATCTCGGAGCTTGACGAGAGGGGAAGGCGTGTCAACGTCATTTCTATCGACGATTTTTATCTCGATAAAACGCTTCTTCACAGTATGAGCGAGGGTGAGGAGATAGATTACGATTCTCCCGCCACGATAGACCTTCCGCTGCTTGCCGAGTTTGTTGAGGGGATTGAAGACGGCAAGGAGATATCCTGTCCGATATTCGATTTTCACAGTGGAAGCAGAATAGGATACAGAAAAATAAGCTGTGCCCCCGATGACGTCTTTATATTCGAGGGGATACAGGCTATATATCCCGAGGTCACATCTCTTTTTGAGGGACACGGATATTATAGCGCGTATATCGCGCCGCAAAGCTCGATAGAGCTTGATGGGAGGCTGATAGAGCCAAACGAGCTGAGGCTTCTCAGACGGCTTGTGCGCGACAATAATTTCAGAAGCACAAATGCCGAATTTACCTTTAAAATATGGGAAAGTGTAAGGAGCAACGAGGATAAAAATATCTTTCCTTACATAGATAAATGCCTTTTTTACATAGACTCAAGCTTTTCTTACGAGATAGGAATACTCAAGCCCTATCTTGAAAAGATGCTTGGGAAGATATCGGAAAACAGCGAGTACAGAGAGCGCGCCGACGGGATACTGAATATCATACGCGGCGTTCAGAGCATTTCAAAAGACTGTCTTCCGCCCGAGTCGCTATACAGAGAGTTTGTCTAAAATGGGCTAGCCCCGTTACATAAGTAATACTTTGTCAGAGTTGCGAATAAATATTTGTAACGAAACAAAATCGTAACGGGGTGAAAAAAGTTGAAAAGATCAGCTGAGACTATGCTTGATTCAAAGAGAAAAAACGGATTTTTGTCGGGTGTTCTTCTTTTGTCCGCTTCGACCTTGATAGTTAAGATAATAGGGCTTGCTTACAAGATACCTATGATGTCTTTACTTGGCGCAGAGGGAATGGGATATTTTAATTCGGCATATGAGATATATGCTCTGCTTTGCATTGTTTCTACGGCAGGGCTTCCTGTTGCCGTCTCTATTTTGGTCTCAGAGTCAGAGGAAGCGGGGAACAGACTGAGGACGAGAAGAATATACAGAACGGCAATGACGGTGTTTTGTGTTCTGGGTACGCTTGGAACACTTGCGATGCTGCTCTTTTCCCGCGGGCTTGCCGCCTTTATAGAAAATCCCGATGCCGTGCCATCTATAATAGCCATAGCTCCCGCTCTTGTCTGCGTGTGTATTTCAAGTGCAGTGAGGGGATATTTTCAGGGGCGTTGCCAAATGTCGCCGACCGCGCTATCTCAGCTTATAGAAGCATTTGGAAAGCTTCTTTTTGGAATAATTTTTGCGAAATACGCCTTGAATTCGGGATATCCGCTCTCTGTCGCCGCGGCGTTCGCCATTTTTGGAATATCGCTTGGAACGCTTATATCGGCTTTGTATCTTTTAATACTTAAATTTATTGATGACAGAAAAGACGGTAGGGCGAGGCGTGAGAGCTATTCTTACCGAGACGGAAGAATACTTGCGACTCTTTTCAAAATAGCCGTTCCGATAACGCTGAGCTCAGCGCTTCTTGGCGTCACAAGAATAATCGATATGGCGCTTATTATGCGAAGACTTCAGGATATAGGGTACAGTACCTCTGACGCAAATTCGGTATACGGCGCATATACCACGCTTGGATTGCCTATATTCAGCCTTGTGCCCTCGCTTATAACACCGATATCCTTGGCTCTCGTTCCAAGGCTTTCGGGCGCTATTGAAAGAGGAGATCCACACGCGCAAAACGAGATATCCTCGCTGTCGCTGAGGATAACGGTTCTTTTTGCGATGCCCGCGTCCTTCGGTATCGCGGTATATTCCACACAGATACTTGAGATGTTGTTTTCAACAGAGGAAAGCGCTGTATCAATGGTTGCGCCGCTGCTTGCATTGCTTGGCATATCGATAGTGTTTTCTTGCTTGATAACGACAACTAATGCTATACTTCAATCTTACAAGCAGACAGGAAAGCCGATAATCTCGATGGCGCTCGGCGCGCTCGTAAAGATAGTAAGCGCATATGTTTTGATAGGTTCGCCATCAATAGGTGTGTATGGAGCACCTCTTAGCACGCTCTTTTGTAATATTACGATCACGGCTGTGAATATTTACTTTATGAATAAAAGCTTGCCCGAAAGCGGGAGCATCTCAAGGGTATACGCGCGACCTTTTCTGGCGTCTTGTATGATGACGGCAGTGTCATTTGCCGTCTACCTTTCGGTATCCTATTGGATCGATAATAGTATGATCGGCTTTGTAGCGGCGCTCGTCTCCGCTATTATCTCATACGCGTTTTTTGCGATCCTCTTTGGAGCGATTTCAAAGGAGGACGCTGAGATGCTTCCAATGGGGCAGAAGATAATAGTTGCTTTGAACAAAATAGGATTTTGGAGATCCGAAGAAAATAAAACATAAAAGGAATTGACTAAAATGAGTGTAACAGAAAAAGCGGCAGCACTTGCCGCAAAGGGAAGGTATGATTTTGATGATCTTGTCGAGATAATGGTGATATTGCGTTCCGAGAACGGTTGTCCGTGGGACAGAGAGCAGAGCCATAAAAGCATAAGAAAGGATCTTATCGAGGAGACCTATGAGGTCATAGAGGCGATAGATACTGAAAACCCCGAGCTTTTACGCGAAGAACTTGGAGACGTAATGCTTCAGGTGGTCTTTCACGCGAGGATCGAGGAGGAAGAGGGAAGATTTTCTATAAACGATGTGGCAAACGATATATGCGCAAAGCTTATACACAGACATCCTCACGTTTTTGGAGATATTTCGGTAGAAAATTCAACAGAGGTGCTTTCTAACTGGGAGAAGATAAAAAGTGATGAAAAGGAGAGAAAGACTGTATCCGATAAGCTTCGCTCAATACCGCCGATGCTTCCCGCGCTTATGAGAGCTGAAAAGGTTGGCAAGAAAGCCTCCTGTTTTGATTTTGAGAACGCGGGTGCTGTTCTTGATAAGGTAGCCGAGGAAATGGTCGAGGTAAGCGAGGCAATTGAGGCGCAGGATAAGGCGGCGATAGAGGAAGAGATAGGAGATCTTTTGCTGACGGTCACCTCGCTTTGCCGTAAGCTTTCGGTCGAGCCTGAGGTCGCTCTCAATCGCGCTACCGATAAATTTATAGATAGATTTGAAATGCTTGAAAAAGAAATTTTGGCAGATGGCAAAGATATAAATTCGATGAATATGACCGAGCTTGATGAAATGTGGGATAAAATTAAGAAAAAATATTAAAAAATATAGCAAAATATACAAAAATCCACAAAAAAGCTCTTGAAATTATTAAAAATATGTGGTATAATAAGTGAGTAATATATGTCGAAGATGGTTTTCGACAGAAAAAAGAAAAGATAGGAAGGTAGAAACATGAACAAGACACAGTTTATCGAAGCAATCGCAGCAAAAGCAGACATTAAGAAAAAAGACGCGGAGGCAGCTGTTAACGCAATGACAGCAGTCATCGCAGAGGCTCTCAAGGCTGGCGATAAGGTTCAGCTTGTAGGCTTTGGTACTTTTGATGTTAAGGAAAGAGCAGCAAGAGAGGGACGTAACCCCAGAACTGGTGAGACCATCAAGATCGCAGCTTCCAAGTCTCCCGCATTCTCTGCAGGCAAGGGCCTTAAGGACGCAATCAACTAATTCGCAATTTTCACATAAAGGGGGCGTTGCTTTTTGCGACACCCCTTTTAAAATTTGTTAGGAGAATTTTTATGAGGCTTGATAAGTATCTTAAGGTGTCAAGAATAATAAAACGCCGCACAGTCGCAAACGACGCCTGCGATGCTGCGCACATAACCGTTAACGGCCGCGTTGCCAAGGCATCATACGACGTAAAAGAGGGAGACGTGCTTGAGATCAGCTTTGGTCAGAGAGTGCTGAAGGTGAGAGTCGTATGCGTAAAGGATACAGTCGCAAAGGCAGATGCCGCGGGAATGTATGAGATAATTGAATAAAACAGAAAAGCTCCGCATATTCATTTAGTAATGAATATGCGGAATTTTTTTGATTGGAGATAAATATGAATTCGGTCAACGATAAGCAGGTACACTCGGTAAATATTAATATGAGAAAGAGTATGGACATAAGCGGAGTACGTGAGGTCGATAGCTTTGACGAGCTTGGTGTTATATTAAAGACCTGTTGCGGAGAGCTTACTGTGGAGGGGAAGGATATAAAGATAAGCGTACTTGATACAGAGCGCGGGGTCGTCTCGCTTGACGGAAAGATAGATTCGCTCTTTTACAGCGATAGCGAGGACGGCAAAAAACGCGGATTTTTCGGAAAGCTCACTAAATAATGGAAATATCGCCATATATGCTTATGCTCCTTTTGATATACTCTTTTTTCTTCGGTATGTCAGCGGGAGCGCTTAATGATATAAACAGAATAATACGAGCTTTTTTTGGAGTCAGATATTCAAAATACAGCTTTGACAAGCTCTATTCCAAAAAGCTTCCTTTCGTGAAGAAGCCGCTTGAGAGAAAAGAGATCGGAGTGGCAAAGAACAGGATATTGTCACTTATCATATTTATTCAAGATATATTGCTGTTTGTCTATTTTGGGTGCGGAATAGTAGTAGTCAATTACTATTTTAACCGAGGACAGCTCAGGCTTTATACGATAGCCGCAGCCCTCGCAGGTGGGGCGATATATTATTTCACGCTTGGAAGGATAGTTATGGCTATCTCCGAGGCGATAATATTCTTTATAAGAGGAGCGTTCAAGGTCGTATTTTTCCTCCTTTTTTATCCTATTTCGCTGATATTCAAAAAAATATTCGGTGCTATAAAAAAGATGCGTATAAAAATCAAAACATCTCTTGCAAAAAAACGAGATATAAGGTATAATGAGAGTAAGCAAAGTGAGCTTGCCGCTCTTGCGCGCCGAGGATTTTTTGATTAGAGGAGAGATAAAGGTGTCAAACGAAAAATATTTTGTCGGTAAAAAAACAATATTCGTCTCTCTTGTGAGAGTCTTTTTGGTGCTTCTCTTTATCTTTGCGCTCATCTATTTTCTCTGGAGCATTATGAGATATAATAAAATAATGGAAGAAAAGGCAGAAAAGGAAGCATACATAGAGGAGCTTCAAAACGAGATCGACGAGCTTGAATATCTCGTTGAGATGCCGCTTGACGACGATTATAAAATTCGCATAGCGCGTGAAAAGCTTGGAATGTGTTTTCCCGATGAGATAATATATTATACAGACTTGGATTGATAAAAAACCGCCTGATGCTTAGCGTGTTTTCCGTTAAGGATAACACGCTAAG
>JAZSBF010000100.1:0-4720 GCA_045602205.1 Eubacteriales bacterium | reverse complement strand
CGCTTGGCTATCTTCATATCGTGTGTTACCATTACAAGCGTGAGTCCTATCTGCGCTCGGGTCTCAAGCAGGAGCTCGAGGACCTCGTCGGCATTTTTGCGGTCAAGGTTTCCCGTTGGCTCGTCCGCAAAGAGAATCTGTGGCATATTTATAAGTGCGCGCGCGATCGCGACTCTCTGCTGCTGTCCTCCCGAAAGCTCGCTGGGGAGATGATGGTGTCTATCCGACAGACCAAGCATAGGAATAAGCTTTTTGAGGTGCTCCTCGTAGGAGAATTCATCGCGGCGGCACATCATTGTCGGCACGAGGATATTTTCATAGGCTGTGAACTGCGGAATAAGGTTATGCTTCTGAAAAACAACGCCGATATTCATTCCGCGGTAGCGGTTAAGCTCATCGGAGCCCATTTTCGTTATTTCCCTGCTTCTTATTTTTACTGATCCTGCGTTGGGCTTGTCAAGACCTGCGCAAATATTCATAAAAGTACTTTTTCCCGAGCCTGAAGATCCTATTATCGCCACGAATTCACCTTCATGGACCTTAATACTTGCTCGGTTGACCGCGGTTACCACGTCGTCATACTGCTTATACTGCTTTATGATATCGGTCGCCTCCAGCATAATTCTGTTGGGATCTATGGTGTTAAGGTCAATGGCACTTGTTTTATTTTCCATAATTTAACTCCGTTTATTATAACTCTATTTTCTGTGCTTCTATCAGCTTACTCTCGTTTTCAAGCTTTCTCTTGTATAGAAGGAAAGGAATCAAGCTTGAAATGCATCCGCAGAGTGCGGAAACACCCGCGTACAAAAGAATCGTCGAGAATGGAACGAAGCTGTTGAAGGACACGTTCATTCCGGGCACACCAAGTCTTGGCAATACACTCGTAAAGATACGGTATATTCCATAACAGGTCAATCTGCTGAATATCAGATTAACAACAAAGCTGATGGCAAATATGAGGACACCCGAGACCGCGTGTATGCCTCCGATCTCTTTGAGTGTCGCACCGATCGAGCCAAGCGTTCTGAACTCCGCTTCCCTCTTTTTATAGAACATCACCTGCGAGAATATCCAAACTACAGGAGATATCATAAGCACAAGGATCGAAAGCAGATAAAGAAGACCCGGAAGATTTACACGATTATCCACAATAGAGTATATATCCTCGTTGGTGTATGCAATGCTCCAGTCGGGATAGTTTTCCATTATGGTTTTTATTTCGGATCGGATATCAGAAACATTATCAAGATCAATACCTGATTCTGAGAAGAGCTTAAGTTCTGATATTGCGTGTTTGTCGGTGGTTATGCCATAATAAGTATCAGAGTTCATTCCTACAATGAAACTATCTGTTGCATCGGTATCGTGGATAACCGCGCCGACTGTATATTCGGTATAATTAAAGGAACAATGGTAGATCTGCTGTGTAAGTACCTTATTGATATCGGACTGTGCGAGCATTTCACTATCGGTCGATACCCAATCGGCAACCACTACCGTATCGCCCGGCTTGAAATCAAAGCTTTTAGCGCCGTAAAGCCCTTCGCTGATTATTATCATACTGTCATCTGCGAGGAGCTTTTGAGCATCATATCCTGAGAGATATTCAACGTCATAAAGAGATTCGTACATCTCAAGCTCAAGCTCATCAATGCAAACGTATTTGCAACGGTTGGTTGCGCGGTTATATCCGTCAACCTCGTCGAGAGATGCCACCGTGAAATTAGAGCCACCCGTTTCGGTTCCCGGACGGATAAGAAGATGATCCATTCTTCCATCAAAGCTTTTGCTTTGCTCGAACGTTACCTTCTCTACGTGGTCGATATCTCCCAAGGCTTCGATCAACTCATCCGCTTCCGAGTTAGCCTTATGGCGATTTTCGTCGATCCTGGTACTGAACTTATATGTGAGGACTACCGATTCGTCGGGAGCCTCGTTCTCTGTTTTCAACATATTTGCACAGTATATTCCCGTAACAAAAATGACCGAGAAACAGACTGCTCCGAGGACGAGTTTTGCAACGTATTTTCTGAATCTCCACGTGGTATAAGTTTCGTAATTGAGGGGCATTTTCTTTGCGAATATATTGAAGGAACGGCGCGGGGAGGATACGAAATTGGAATTATCTGCGGTTGTTATAAGCGCTATCGGGGGCTTGATGAAAAGCGTTCCAAGCGAAGAACACGCTGCAACAAAAGCAGCGATAAAAGTCAATGCCGCGTAGAGTAAGAGCTGTAAAAGTGAGATCTTAACGGCAACTCCGCTATTCGCATAAACTATCATAGTTAAAAGATAGGATATGATAGCGGACGGAATCAGAGTGATCAGATTTATTGTCAACAGCTCATTCATTGCAATCTTACCGAGCATTTTTTTATCGGCGCCGAAGGTCATATATATGCCGTATTGGAATTTATAATGGTTAGTGCGCACTGAGTATATTACACCGAGGATCAGAGTGCCTATGATAAAGGATAATGCTCCGATTATGATAGACGAGAGAAGTATCTCTCCTCGCAACTCGGTTCTATAAGTATATTTAGGAGTCACTTGGTATTGTACAGTTACATTACTGAGATATTTTTCAATAAACTCCTCCAATGTTCCGCCCTTGAGGTTTGCTCCTATGGTGTTTTTATTTGTTGCGTAGCCGAAGCTCGTAAAACACTTATCGCTGCTGGTGGTGTCATAATTGAGACGATTCCATACAGTAGTTATGCTCTTGCTTGTTCCCGTTATAGTTACATCATATTTATAATTGTCTTCAAATAGAGTATCATTAGCGTTATAATTTGTAAACGCAGAGAAAGTCCAGATCCCGAAAAGGAGCTGGACTACAATTACTGCGGCATAAAGACCAATAAATTCCTTATAGTTTATTAGTACGCTTTTTACCGAGCTTTTTATTGGATTCTTAAGCTTTCTTAAAAATTCCAATTTAGTTACCTCTCATTTATATATAGCTGCGCTGTATTGCCACTACTCTGCCAAGAATGAGCACCTCATCGACAATGATCGGCTTCATGGTGCTGTTTTCGGGCTGAAGGCGGTAATGACCGTTCTCGCGGAAAAATCTCTTGACGGTTGCCTCATCGTCGATAAGAGCAACCACGATCTCTCCGTTTTCTGCGTAGCAGGTCTTTTCGGCGATGACCATATCGCCGTCCATAATGCCGACCTCTATCATACTTTCGCCCTTGACCTTTAAGGCAAACATTTCGTCGGCAGGGATCCTTCCTATATATCCTATGTATCCCTCGAAGGTCTCCTCAGCGAGTATTGGCTGACCTGCGGTGACGGTGCCGAGCACTCTGACAGCCGAAACTGTAGGCATATCTTCATTTACGACGCTAATAGCACGGCTCTTGCCGTCCTCCTTGCGTATATAGCCAAGTGTATCGAGGCGGTTGAGGTACATGTGTACGGTTGAGGTGCTTTTGTATCCAAGATCTCTCATGATGTCGCGCACGCTGGGCGCAAAGCCGTTATTCTTTACCGAATTTACGATATAGTTATAAACTTTTTGTTCTTTCGGCTTGAGTTTTTCCATTTTTACTCTCCTGTTGCTTAAAAATATAGCACAAATGTATCTTTTTATATTTTAACATATATTTCTCTGCTTGTAAATAGGGTTTTTGAAAAATTTTCGGGTTTTTGGCTATGGTTCTGCATTTTGATATGAAAAGCTGCTAAAAAATACGGCGATATTTTTTTAAAGTCTTAAAATTCCTTTTGTTTTAGGAAAATATTAACAAATTGAAACTTTTGAAAACTTTTGAAAATAAATATTGCAATCTTGCAAAAAATATTGTAAAATGTATAATGGAGGAGAAAAGGTCATCTTCTCTCTGACAAAGTTGTCTATAATGTTTTGAATATAAAAAGGAGAAAAATCATGACACCTACAAACAACAAGCACGTACTTGATTGGATCAACGACATGGCTGCTATGACTCAGCCTGACAAGATCGTTTGGATCGACGGTAGCGAAGAACAGGCAGAGGCGCTCAGAGCCGAGGCTTGCTCCACCGGCGAGATGATCAAGCTCAATCAGGAAAAGCTCCCCGGTTGTTACCTCCACCGCACCGCTGTTAACGACGTTGCGCGTGTTGAAGGCAGAACCTTTATCTGTACCTCCAAGAAAGAGGATGCAGGTAACATCAACAACTGGATGGATCCCACCGAGTGCAAGGAGAAGCTCTCTAAGCTCTATGCAGGAAGCATGAAGGGTCGTACTATGTACGTTATTCCCTATTCGATGTCCGTTGTCGGATCTCCCTTCGCTAAGTACGGTATCGAGCTTACTGACTCTATCTACGTTGTTCTTAACATGCTTATTATGACTCGCGTAGGATATGACGTTCTCGAGGCTCTCGGCGACAGCGCTGACTACATCAAGGGACTGCACGCAAGAGCTGACATCGACGAAGAAAACCGCTATATCGTTCATTTCCCCGAAGAAAACACCATCTGGTCCGTTAACTCCGGTTACGGCGGAAACGTTCTTCTCGGTAAGAAGTGCTTCGCTCTCCGTATCGCTTCCTTCCTTGGTCGTAAGGAAGGCTGGATGGCAGAGCATATGCTCATACTCGGTGTTGAGTATCCCGATGGCGAGACTAAGTACGTTTGCGCAGCATTCCCCTCTGCTTGCGGTAAGACCAACCTTGCTATGCTTATTCCCCCCGAGTACTACTCCAAGCAGGGCTACAAGGTTTGG
>JAZSBF010000099.1:0-5083 GCA_045602205.1 Eubacteriales bacterium | reverse complement strand
GGTATAATTTAAACAAAAAATCTCTAAGAGGATATTTGGGGCTGTCGCATTCAGCGCGGAACAAAATAATTCTCGCATAAAAAACGTACTTGGAAAAATGGAGGGACATCGGGAGAGACATCGCAAAAATCACAAAACTTTTAGGAAAAAGGCTAAAAAGAGAAAAGCCCCGAAAACGTAATGTTTTCAAGGCTTCCCTTGATGGTGCCGGTGGTCGGGGTCGAACCGACACGGTATCGCTACCACTGGATTTTGAGTCCAGCACGTCTGCCAATTCCATCACACCGGCATATATTTTTTACAACGTAGTGTATTATATCATATATTTTTTATAAAATCAAGTGCTTTTGTAAATTTTCTGAAGATTGCGGGAGGAGAAATATTTTCTCCTCCCGAACCTTTTATTCATTTCAGCCTTTTCTTTTTTTAACAGCTTCGGTGAGTATAAATTCTATCTGCGAATTTATCGACCTGAAATCGCTCTCTGCCCACTCGGCAACCTCATTCCAGAGAGTCGGCGAGAGTCTGAGCAATATCTGCTTTTTGGCGTTTTCCTTATTCTTTAAATTTTTCTCACGCTCAATTATCTCTCTCTCAAGAAGCTTGATCCTTTCAAGCCTTTCCTCAAGCATTTCTTCACGTTTTTCAAGATTATTGTCCATAATCACTCCGTAAAGGGTCTATCAATAAAGAGTTCCGCTGTTAACAACAGGCTGCGCGTCCTTGTTTCCGCAAAGCACAACGAGGAGATTTGACACCATAACAGCTTTTCTCTCATCGTCAAGAACAACGACATTGTCCTCACTCAGCTTATCGATAGCCATCTTCACCATTCCGACAGCTCCGTCAACTATCTTCTGTCTTGCCGCTATTATCGCAGCCGCCTGCTGACGCTGAAGCATAGCCGCAGCTATCTCCTCGGAATACGCAAGGTGTGTTATCCTTACTTCTTCTATCTTAAGTCCCGCATCCTTCACTCTTTCCTGAAGCTCGGATTTCATATTATCGGCTATCGTAAGCGCGCTGCCTCTCAAAGACATCTCTGTCTTAATGTCGTCCTCATCGTCGTCAAATATATCGTAAGGATAAAGTCTTGCGGTATTTCTGACTATCGAATCGGTCTGAACACTGAGATATTCGTTATAGTTTTCAACCGCGAAGACAGCTTGTGTGGGATCTTCTACTCTCCATATAACGATAGCTCCGATAACTATCGGATTACCGAGGATATCGTTGACCTTCTGCTTATCGTTGTTAAGGGTCTGAGTTTTAAGCGATACGGCACGGCGAGGTGTGCCGACAGTAAGAGATATACTCTCATCCTTAGCGGTCGTTTTTTGCTTCATCGTAACGCCGTTATTTGCGTTTTTATCTGCGGGAGCTACCGCTACGCAGAAGGGGTTTATATAGAAAAATCCCGACTTGCTTATAGTTCCGTGATATTTTCCGAAAAGCGTGAACACCTTTGCCTCGTTCGGCTGCACTATTTTGAGTCCGCCAAACATTATTGAGAAAAGGATTATAGCAATTATTCCGACTACAAATATAGTAACAGCCAAGGCTATCGGAAACTCGGGTGTCTCTATCAAAAATCCTCCGTACACACAAAGCGCCACACTTGCCAATACTCCGAGTATCAAGGCAAAAAGCATAAGTATTCCGTTAGCAGGGTTTAATTCTCTCGCTGTTATTTTTTTAATTTCCATTGTAACACCTCCAAAGTATCAATATGATATTAAAATGATATCATACGTTTTCTTTCTTGTCAAGAGGTTTTTAAAAATTCTTGACAAAATTTATTTTTTGTCGTATAATGTTTGGCAGTGAGTTCGAGACCTTCCTCACTTAAAACAAAACTAAAGGAGAAAAAATGAAAGAAAAAGATCTTCACAAAAAAACCTTATTTATCTGCCGCGCCGCCATTATTGCGGCTATGTACGTAGTTCTGACCTTTATTGCGGCTGCTCTTGGAATTTCGTCGGGTGTAATACAAGTCAGATTTTCGGAAATGCTTTGTATTCTTCCGGTATTCACAACAGCGGCTATCCCGGGACTTACAGTCGGGTGCCTCTGCGCCAATCTTCTTGTTGGCGGAGCTATCTGGCAGGACGTCGTCTTTGGAACGCTCGCCACGCTTATCGGCGCGATAGGTACTTACGCGCTTCGCAAATTTAAGTGGCTCGCTCCGCTTCCGCCGATGCTCGCAAACACGATAATAATTCCATTCGTGCTTGCCTACGGCTATAAATTTGAAGGCGGTCTGCCCTTCTTTATGCTCACCGTCGGAATAGGCGAAATAATTTCGGTATATATTTTCGGACTTATTCTCTATCATTCTATCAAAAATAAAAATCTGTTTTGATTTAAGATTAATGCGAGGGGGAAGGAGCTTTTTGCAAAAAGTTCCTTCCCCCTCGCGCTCCCCTATCTTCAAAAAACTTTAAGCGTTGGGTTATACTGCATGGGTGTACTCAGGTGAAATTTTAATTTTTCTGACGTTAAGGTTTTTGAATACAACTCTCGCGTAATCGGGAGCAAACAGCCGCTACCGCCTCGTGTACCGCACAAAGTAGTATCTCTATTCTCTCCTTGGAGAGCTCGTAATCGGCGGTGCGCCAAATTTTTTGAGTTTTTTGAAGATGGGGGAGTTCGAGGGGGAGGAAACTTTTTGCAAAAAGTTTCCTCCCCCTCGCATTGTAATATAAATTAATTACTTAAAATACTCAACTGCTGATTCGAACATCTTCATATCGTATTCGCCGTAAACATTCTTGTAAAGACCGTTGCCGATACGCTCGGAGTGACCCATCTTTCCGATTACGTGACCGTCGGGAGATGTGATTCCCTCGATAGCCGCGCAGGAGTTGTTGGGGTTAAAGAGTATATCGGATGTAGGCGCTCCGCTAAGGTCAACGTACTGAGTAGCAATCTGTCCGTTCTCAGCAAGATTTGCAATAAGCTCATCGGATGCGAGGAATCTTCCCTCTCCGTGAGATATAGCAACTGTGTAAACGTCTCCGACCTTTGTGTTAGCAAGCCAAGGCGACTTGTTAGAAGCTATACGTGTACGAACGAGACGCGACTGGTGACGTCCGATAGTATTGAATGTCAAGGTGGGGCAGTTCTCATCTGTATCGATTATCTCTCCGTAGGGAACGAGACCAAGCTTTATGAGCGCCTGGAAGCCGTTACAGATACCGCACATAAGTCCGCCGCGAGTCTTAAGAAGCTCGTTTACCTGCTCCTTGATAGCGCCGTTGCGGAAGAATGCGGTAATGAACTTTCCTGAACCGTCGGGCTCGTCACCGCCCGAGAATCCGCCGGGAACGAAGATTATCTGAGACTCAGCAATCTTCTTAGCAAAGCTTTCTACCGAGTTGGAGATTCCCTTAGGCGAGAGGTTGTTAACAACGAATATCTCGGTATCAGCGCCAGCTCTCTTAAATACCTTTGCCGAATCGTACTCACAGTTCGTGCCGGGGAATACAGGGATAAGAACCTTGGGCTTCGCGCACTTAAGCACTGCCGCGCTTCTCTCCTTTGCCTCATAGCTATACGCCTCTATCTTGCCCGAAGCCTCACGCGCACGCGCGGGGAATACGCTCTCAAGCTTATTCTCGTATGCCTCAAACAACGTGTCATAAGCAACGCTTGCGCCGCCGTGAGTGAACGCGCCGCCTGCCGTTACGTTACCGATGCTCTGTCCCTCAGTCTCAGCATCAACTTCAAGGAGGAATGCTCCGTAATTATATGCAAAGATATCAGCTACCGCAAGCTCCTTGGCAAAATCAAATCCAAGTCCGTTTCCGATACACATCTTGAATATTGCCTCTGCAAAGCCGCCGTATGTAGGCGTATATGCCGCATATACCTTACCCGCTCTCATAAGAGCTGTAACCTTTGTGAATACGTCTATGAGCGACTCTGCCACAGGAAGACCGTTCTCGTCGTATTTGGGAGAGATAGCAATTACCTTATGTCCTGCCGCCTTCATATCATTTGTAACGATATTGCCTGTCTTATCGGTAGTAACAGCGAAGGAAACGAGCGTGGGAGGTACGTCGATATGCTCAAAGCTTCCGCTCATAGAGTCCTTACCGCCGATAGACGCGATTCCAAGCTCCTTCTGAGCCTTGAATGCGCCGAGGAGCGCTGAGAGAGGCTTGCCCCATCTTGCAGGGTCTTTCATCGGCTTCTCGAAATACTCCTGGAAGGTGAGATATACGTCCTCAAAGGATGCGCCCGTAGCAATAAGCTTTGCGATAGACTCAACTACCGCGAGGTATGCTCCGTGATAGGGGCTCTTTTCGGAGATGAAGGGATTGAAGCCCCAAGACATTACCGAACAAGTATCTGTGTCTGCCGCCTCAACGGATATCTTGTGTACCATAGCTTGAATAGGTGTGGTCTGATTCTTTCCGCCAAAAGGCATAAGAACAGTGCCTGCTCCGATAGTGGAGTCAAATCTCTCGGAAAGTCCGCGCTTGGAACAAACGTTGAGGTCGGAAACGAGGTCCTTCATACCCTGTGCGAAATCGCTCACGGGAGCTTTCTGATACTCCTTAGGCGCTGTCGCCTTTATGTTTATATGCTTCTCTGCTCCGTTTGAGTTAAGGAACTCACGGGAGAGGTCAACTATGACCTTATCGTTCCAGGTCATTCTGAGTCTGGGCTCAGCCTTGACTGTTGCCACAACGGTAGCCTCAAGGTTCTCGGATGCCGCAAGCTCACAGAATCTTGCCGTATCCTCGGCTGCAACAACGACAGCCATTCTTTCCTGAGACTCACTTATAGCAAGCTCTGTTCCGTCAAGTCCCTCGTACTTTTTGGGAACTGCGTTAAGATTTATATCTATACCGTCGGCAAGCTCACCGATAGCAACAGAAACACCGCCCGCTCCAAAGTCGTTACAACGCTTGATAAGACGAGATGCCTCTTTGTTGCGGAAAAGTCTCTGAAGCTTGCGCTCCTCGGGAGCGTTACCCTTTTGAACCTCAGCACCGCAGCTTTCAAGCGAGTGAAGTGTGTGGGATTTTGAAGAGCCCGTAGCTCCGCCGCATCCGTCGCGTCCTGTTCTTCCGCC
>JAZSBF010000098.1:0-22561 GCA_045602205.1 Eubacteriales bacterium | reverse complement strand
TAGAATCCAGGGAGCGGATTGTCGCCGGTTACACTGCTGGGTACACCTGTTATGGTAACGCCTGCACCATCATCTATGACGGTAGCATTGAAAGCCTCTGTAAAACCAACTTGATTACTGTTAAAAATGGGTTTGTAGGATCCGTCAGTGCCAGTGAAGTCTACGGAGTAGATAAAATCACCGTTACCGGCTGCGGCATAAGCAGCTGCCAGATCGTTGGGGTCAGTTGTAGCGGGATCCGCAAAGATATCGCCCTTGTAGATATCTACATCTTTAATTGTTGTATTGATGGACGAAGGATAGCACATGTAGACCGTAAACGCGAAAGCATCTGTCGCACTAATTGCCATATTCTGCTGCTCAATCACCATCCAGCTATCCTCAGAGTAGAGGTTAGTGCCACAACCATCCTTGAGGATATAGGAAGTGAACTTGCCTGCATCAACGTTGTACTCGATCATCATTGTAACGAATCCGCCCCTCGTATCATAAGCACCGCCTAAAGAGCTGAACATTGCATAGTCACCGATCTTAAACTGAGCTTTGGAGAGAGCCGCACGGTTTTCCGCAGTAGTGTTGTGGTTAGAGTAGTTGTTGTAAGTATTATACCATTCTGTACCCGTATTGCCGGTTGTCCAACCGCCAATACCTACAGAGTTGTTCTTAGGTGTGTTAGAAGCGCCTTCAGCGTCAATACCTGTGCTTGCATTTACCCTGTATATCATAGTGTACGAAGTGGTTGAATTAGCGGGAAGTCCTTTGATAAAGCCACCATAGAATCCAGGGAGCGGATTGTCGCCGGTTACACTGCTGGGTACACCTGTTATGGTAACGCCTGCACCATCATCTATGACGGTAGCATTGAAAGCCTCTGTAAAACCAACTTGATTACTGTTAAAAACTGGGTTGTAGGCTGCGTCGCCGGTGAAGTCTACTTGGTATATAAGCTCACCGTTACCGGCTGTGGCATAAGCAGCTGCCAGATCGATGGTTTCAGTTGTAGCTGAAAGAGGAATGATTGCTGCGAAAAGCAATGATGCGACCAAAATAGCGATCAATAATTTTTTCATAAGATTTTCACCCTTTCTTGTTATTTTTTTAAAAGAAGCTGAGCATCAAAATTCAACCCCTTTTTTCAGAAAAACTTAGTTTTATATGCTTATTAAAGACCAACGCTACGGATAACAGCCTTCAGGGCCTCAGCAGACTCGTGCATCTTTCTTATTTCATCATCGGCAAGCTTCTGTGTAAGTATGCTCTTTACGCCCGTTGCATCAATGAGAGAGAGCGAGCTGAGACATACGTCGTTTATGCCGTATTCTCCCTCGTGGAGAGAGGATATGGTAAGAGCGGTCTCCGCGCTTCCGCCAAGTGTCTTTACGATATGTGTAGAGGTCATTCCTATACCGTATACAGTACAGCCCTTACGCGCAATGATCTTTCCGCCAGACTTCTTAACGTAGGTCTCTATCTCATCGTGCTCATACTCGATGGGAGTACGGTAAGGTGTAGCGATAGACTCGTTGTATTCATCAAGCGGAATTCCTGCGATAGTAGCGGTAGACCAAGCCACAAAGGAAGTATCTCCGTGCTCACCGAGAACATTAGCATGTACCTGCTGTTTGTTTACGTTGTATATCTCGGCAAGGCGTGTGCGCAAACGGATCGTATCAAGCGCTGTTCCTGTTCCCATGACTTGATGCTTGGGAAGACCTGTATACTTCAAAAATGCATACGTAAGTATATCAACGGGGTTTGCAACGAGAATATAAATTGCATTGGGAGCGTATTTTACTATCTCGGAAGATATAGTGTTGATTATTCCAACATTTGTCTGAACAAGCTCAAGACGTGTCTGCCCCGGCTTTCTTCCTATTCCCGAGGTGATTATGACGACATCAGAGCCAACTGCGTCGCTGTAAGTTCCCGCATAGATATCACAATTGTCGATAAATGGAGTTGCCTGTTTAATGTCCAATGCCTCTCCGCGAGCCTTTTCCGTGTTAATGTCTATCAAGACTACCTCTGATGCCGCGCCGCGAGTCAAAAGTGCGAACGCTGTTGTTGCTCCAACTGAGCCTGCGCCTATTATTGTTATTTTTTTCTGCATTATTCTTCTCCTTAATTTAATTAGAAACAACTCAATTTGATTCTATTTTCCTGTTTTTTCAGACATTATTTCCCAATCGTCTGTTTACTGCTATATAATGATATCACAAAATGGAAAAAAAATCAAGACATTCATTTATTTTCTTTCTCGACAAATCGGGCACACATAGCTTCAACTATCGGGAACAGCGCTCCGCTTATCAAAAAGACTACCCAAGTAATATGCCACTTGTGCGAAAGAAAGCTCCAGAGAAGGTATATAGCAACAGTCACGCCCCACCAAGCAGAGCCGACTACCTCGGAAAGCCCTCTGCGCTTCTTCTCTTTCGGCGCATAATCCCCTTCCATAAGGAGCTTTTGCATACTTGCGTTTCGTACGCCCACAACAATAAACGCCGATACGCCGATACCTGCTATTATCATAGTCACGGCAAGCATAATGACCGAAAGCATTTCGTTTTCAGCAAAGGCTGAGACAAGAAGTGGGATAGGAGAGAAGATACAAACGCAGGTAGCGATAATATTCCATCTGACATAAGTATCACGGAATTGCTTTTGACGCTCGGTGACGATACCTTTTACTCCGTATTCAAGCTCAAACGGTACGCTCTTATCCAAAAACTCAAACTTTTCGTTTTTGAATCCGCAGAAAATATATATCGGAACAGCGCACAATACGAACGCAAACAATACAACAAGTCCAATAACAGACGCGACCGCTTCGGATATAAAAGAGTTTTGAGTTTCCGATACCGCGCTCAAAAGGAACAGCGTTATCGGAGCGAGTATACACAAAAAGGTCGCTATGGCAATCTGCCACGAAGCGCGTTTTCTTTGCTCAATGTATGTATTGGCTTCTTCTATCGATATTCTTTTTACGGTCGAATCAGAAGCACTGTCGATGAATTCTTCCGCCTCTATCTCGTCTTTTAAAAGGTAGTCGGTAGTAACGCCGAACAGCTCGCCAAGCTGCAATATCTTTCCTATATCGGGAATAGTCTGCGCGCTCTCCCACTTTGAAACGGCTTGACGGGATACATTCATCTTCTCGGCAAGCTCCTCCTGTGACCACCCGTTCTTTTTTCTGAGTTTAATAATCTTGTCGGCTAAAATCATATAATCACCTCTCTGAATTTTCAAAAAGCTCGTGCCTTTTGTCTTGTTCAAATTATAACACCAAAAGCGGTTACACACCACCAACCGAGAGCTTTCAATCTGTCAACTGACGGTTGCACTTTGTTTTTGGAGTGATTTTTCTCGATAAAGTGCCTTTATGCCACATCGTATGCTAAGATAAATCAGAGTATACTTTTATTCCCAATTTTATTATAGCATACCCAATTTTCTTTGTCAACAAGGACTTAATATCACGTTTTCAGAAAAAAACTCCGCGCTTGTAAGTAAATCAACACCTCAAACGCAGAAGGCGAAAATGTTTGTTCTGAGTATTTATATCCTAAAAGAGAAACTCCTCATATTGCCATAATAAAATATTTTGAGAGGGTCTCGGGTGTCTCCTTCATACCGTTTTCTATCCACCATTTAACAGCTTCTA
Organism: Eubacteriales bacterium; assembly: GCA_045602205.1. GTDB lineage: Bacteria > Bacillota > Clostridia > Oscillospirales > CAG-272 > HGM12713. The sequence continues at coordinate 18,897 of JAZSBF010000098.1, read as the reverse complement.
CAAAGCTTGCGGAAATGTGGTTTATCCAAAAGCTATCGGGCAATTCTTTAGGCTTTTTGTCGGAAAATGTGGCACTCTCTTTCTTTATGAGCTCTTTCAGATTTTCTTTGAAATAGCCTAAAAAGAGCTCGTTATTCTCACAATTCAACAGGTTCAGAATATTGTGGTCGTTTTTCTGTAAATGCTGCAAAAGGTGGAGAAAAACCGACGACGGCGCGTCACACTCGAAAATATGTCTATGCTTTTCTCGCCCCGCTTCGCTCGCATCAAAAATATGACAAAAAAGCTCCTCACAAAGCTCTTTTAACAAAAAATCCTTTGTTTCAAAATGAGAATAAAAGGTAGCTCTGCCTACGTCTGCGCCCTCTATTATCTCTCCTACGGTAATTTGATTGTAGTGCTTTTTCGAGAGAAGCTCGCAAAACGAGTTAAATATAGCTTCTCTCGTTTTCTTTTGCCGTCTGTCCATTTTTCCTCCATACAATATTTCAAAAATGTTCGGTATTGAACTATAACAGTTAAATATACGTTGACTTTATCAGGCTTCTGCTGTATAATATTATCGAACATATTGTTCGGTAGTAAACTTATTGTACCATATTCAAAAAACATTGTCAACAAGGAGCGCATATGAAAACAGAGAGAAATATTCTTTTTGCATTTATTCTGAACTTTTCATTCTCGATTTTTGAATTTATCGGAGGTATATTCACGGGAAGCGTTGCGATAATTTCCGACGCGGTGCACGACATTGGAGACGCCGCCAGCATCGGTGTTTCTTATTTTCTTGAGAAGAAAAGCAAACGACAGCCCGACAAGACGTATACCTACGGATACACAAGATATTCTGTTATCGGCGCTCTTATAACTACCTTGATACTTCTTATAGGCTCTGCTCTGGTAATTTACAACGCGATCATGCGTATTATCTATCCCACAGACATCAACTACAACGGAATGATAATCTTCGCCGTTGTTGGTGTTATCGTAAACCTTTCTGCCGCGCTCTTCACGCGCGAGGGGGACTCGCTCAATCAAAAGGCGGTCAATCTTCATATGCTCGAGGACGTTCTCGGCTGGATAGTCGTTCTTGTAGGCGCGCTCGTAATGAAATTCACCGATTTCGCGATACTCGACCCGATACTCTCTATCGGGGTTGCGCTATTCATCTTCATAAACGCCTCAAAAAATTTGAAGGATATCTTCGATCTGCTTCTTGAAAAAGCTCCTCACAACGTAAATATTGATGAGTTAAAGGAGCATATTCTTGAAATAGACGGTGTGCTTGACGTTCACCACATCCACGTATGGAGTATGGACGGACAAAACAATTACGCGACTATGCATATCGTTATAAACGGAGACTCCCATAAGCTCAAGGACGCTATCCGCGAAGAATTAAAGGAACACGGAATAGGACACTCTACCTTAGAGCTTGAAGCTGAGAACGAGCACTGTCACGAAAAGGATTGCCACATAGACACTTGTTCCTCATCTGGACACCATCATCACCATCATCACCACCATCACCACGGTCATCACCATAACCAATAAATTTTAAAAAATTTAGGTCTTGCCACTCATAGCGTGGCAAGACCTTCTTAATTTTTACTTATAATTTTAATTTGCTCCCGATTTTCAAATCTCTCTTTTTTTATAAAAGTGTATAGACAGACGCCATGAGAAGACATATATGAGTATTCCCACAATACAAATTATCGGCAAAACGGCATTCATTGTTATTTCGGTCTGCATTCCGCTATTCAAAAAGCCCGATAACGCAACACTTCCTGCGCATATTATTCCTACCATTATGTAGTAAGCCATTCTTCCCTTTTCCACGCCAAGCTTAAAGATAAACGGAATCGTTATAGCTCCTGAAAATAGAGAGACGACGAGCAACAACAGCATAAACCCTGCATATCCGCCCGGTGCGAAAGTGCCGTCAAGACTCATTTTTATTGCCTGCGCAGTTCCCGTAATAATTATCATTAAGGTCTGCGTGCCAAGTCCTATCAGATATTTTGCGCTTACTATCTGCGCCTTGCTGTAAGGCATTGTTCCGCTATATTGCAGCCATCTGCTTCTCTCATCGTATGACAGAAGATTTACGGGTATCATTCCGCAGAGAATAGTGGGATAAAAGACAAGAAACAAATTACCGCTATCTACAAATGAAACCGCCGTAAAAATGATTATTATAAGCAGATAGGCTCTGCAATATTTCATCATCATATAGATATCCTTTAAAATAAGTCCCTTCATTTATCTATCCTCCTTTACCATAAATACGAAAAGCTCCTCGATAGTGATGGGATTCACCTTAAACGTATCGGGCACGTATTTGCGCAATACCATCACGGTAGTTCCGTATGGTGTTTCTTTTTTATATTTTACTGCCCTTTCATCAAGCGCCGAGAACTGTTCCGCGCTGCACTGAACAATGCCGTACTCGTTGAGCAACTCGTCCTTTTCCTCGCAAAGCAAAAGCTTTCCCTTATGCAAAAACGCCACGTAATCGCAAAGCTTTTCAAGGTCGCTGACAATATGTGAGGATATAAGTATCGAGTGGTTTTCATCTCGCGTAAATTCGTAAAACATCTCGACGACCTCGTCACGCACCACGGGGTCAAGCCCGCTTGTGGGCTCGTCGAGCAAAAGCAGCCTTGCGCCGTGTGACATAGCGATAGCTATTCCCAGCTTCATCTTCATTCCACGAGAAAAATCCTTGAACGGCTTATTGTCGGGCAAAGATAGCTTTTTTAGAAGACGGTTATATTCTTCGTCACTCCATCGGCGAAAGGTATGCTTCATCACCTTTCCTACCTGCTTTGCGGTGAGACATTCGGGAATACCGACCTCATCCATTACAACACCGACATCTTCTTTTATAAGACCGATATCCTTCTCGTTGCTCTTTCCAAGTATCGTAATGCTACCGCTGCTTTTGTGTATCATATCGAGTATCAGCTTTATCGTGGTACTCTTTCCCGCTCCGTTCTCACCGATAAGCCCCATAATACAACCGCTTGGAAGTGTAAGATTTATGTTGTCCAAACGAAACTCTTTATAATCCTTGCTTAAATTTTTTATCTCAAGCGCGTTCATTTTTCTTCCTCCATACCGAATATGATCATCTCAATAATATCCTCTTTTGAAAGCTTACAGGATTCTGCAAGCCTTGCTATACGCTCAATATACTCCTCTATCTTCTTCAGATTCTCCTCGCGCAAAAGCTCTATGTTTTTGGGAGCGACATAGCATCCCTTGCCTTGAAGAGTGTATATAAATCCCTCTCTTTCAAGCTCGTCATAGGCGCGCTTCGTCGTTATAAAGCTGATACGAAGATCCTTCGCAAGTCCTCGGATAGACGGAAGCATCTCATTTTCACTCAGCTCACCGCTTATTATCTGATTTTTTATCTGAGAATGTATTTGATTGTATATAGGCTCTCCGCTTTTATTGTCAATTAAAATAGTCACGTTTTCACCTCTGTTATAACTGTGTATATTCATTATACACAGTTGTGGTAATATTGTCAAGGTTTATTTATAAATTTAATAAAAATATCTCTGAGATTAGATAAAAAAGCCGCCGCAAAAAAATCTTGTTTGCGACAGCTTTTTATTTGTTTTTATAAAATCACGTTAAAAAGAATCTCAAAAGCTTTTTAAGCTGTTCAATACGGAATTTTACCGAAATAGTAGCTCCGCTTCTGTAATATTCTCTTTGTTTCTCAAACAGAGCTTGTATTTCCTGACTCGTCATATCCCCTCAGTTAATACAGATATTTATTCTACCTCTACAACTCCGTCAGCCTTTACTGTGATCTTCATTCCGTCCTTAACGTAATTCAAAAATTCATCGCCAAGCGAGTCGATAACGGGCATTGTAACGCTATCCACCCAAACGTCAGCAAGGACAGCGCCTGCCGCAGCAAGCGAATCGATGTGGTTGGCAAAGAGCATACAAGCGGGATTCTTCTCCATAGAGCAAGCGCAATAAAGCACAAGTCCGCCCGTGGTAGAGCCTATGGTCTGCGGAAGACAGAGTGCCTTTCCGAGAAGCGGCTTGCCGTAAAGCTCAGTGTTGCTCTGATCTCCGCATTTTACCTCTTTATCTCCAAACTGTAACGCCATCTGAAAAGATGCAAGCGTGTTAAATCCTTCTTTTGTTACTACCGCCTCGGCAGTTACCTCACCGGGAGTAACAACTCTTCCTTTGAACTGTTTCATTAGATCTTACCTCCCGTAATAGTCTTAAGTATTTCCGCATCGGTATAGTATCTCGCGCTCGTATAAGTACGGAGCTTATTTGAGGACGTGATAACAGGCATCTTTTTACAGAGCGGGTTATTCATATACATAAGCGGACAGATATACGACGTTATAACGCCTGTCGCCTTAAGTCTCGGAGCATATTCTGTTTTCTCAAACGCTTCAAGCACTGCGGGAGCGGCTGTAAATACTGTTGGTATCGTGACCTTCTTTTTAGCATTAGCCTTAAGCTCTGCCTCAAGCTTTACAGTCCAATCCTTGAGCTGCTCGAGCGAGAGGTGAGGACAGCCGACAAAGCAAAGCTTGGGAGTTGCGTCGGGATTCTTCCAGATAACAGGATAGTTGTCCTGTACTCTCTTGAGCTCAGCGTCGTCAATGATATATTCCTTTGCGTCCTCGACGATAAGGCTCTCTCCAAGCTCTTTTGCCTCGGGAGTAAGGTTTGCGATATGATAAAGACCCACCGCACCGTTGGAAGCGGTTGCCGCACCGAAGTCCTTGAGATATGCGCAAGCCGAATCATTCAGCTCGCTTCCTATCCACTTGTCAAGTCCTACGACGTAAGGAACGTCCTCCATTACCTTCATACCTATCGCAGAGCCGAGAAGCTGTGCTTCGGGCTTCTTAGTCGTCTCTATCTTGACTACCCAAGTAGCCTTTCTTCCCTCGTCGGTCAGAAGTCCGAAATAAGGAACGTAGCCGACGATAGAGCCCATAATATCTATAATACCCGAATTTCTGTTACATCTTGCGCCGAGAACCGAATTTGCATATACGACCGCGCTCGATTCTGCCCAAGAGAGCACCTCGCCCTTCTGCGGCTTGTTGCCAAGCTCATCCATATAGCAGGTACAGGAAAAGGCGTTTTTATCCATAAGTCCGAGCTTTTCAAGCTGTTCCTCGTAAAAATCCTGCTTTGTATACATAAATTTGTTAAACACAAGATTCTGCAAAAAATTTGCGGGAACGTTCTTATCTATCGGACGGGGGTCTACCGAGAATTTCTGCTCGGAGCATACACCTGCGTCGAGAAGCTGCTGCATAAGGTCGTAAACAGGGGACATGACCTTAAGTCCAAACGAGGTAACAAGATGATTGTACTTTGAGGTGATCGGTACGAGCTTCTCTGCCTCAAAGGCATCACCGTACATCACAAGCGTTTTCATAACCTTCGCAAGCGTCTCACCCTTCTCGCCGTCAAGTATCGCCTGCTGTTCTTTTGTAAGTATCATTTTTATCCTCCTATAAAATCATCAAAGTTTCATACAAACATTCCAAGCGCCCCAAATTACCGTGCGAAGATTTCCGACCTTTGCGGCATCTCCGATAACGTAAATATGCTTACCCCTTGAAGCAATGGGAGCGGGGTTATAGCCGACAGAGAGGATAACAGAATCAGCATCTACACTGAATGTCTTACCATCCTTGTCCTTAAGGGTAACGCTTCCCTCTCCGATCTCGGAAAGAGCCGTCTCAAGATATACGGGAACTTTGTTTGTCTTAAAGAAATCACGGAGATAGCTCGTGTTCGCAAGGCAGATACCCTTTGTGGTAATAAGGTCGTCCTGCATCTCCACGATAACGGGCTTTTTACCACTGAGATAGAGGTCGTACGCGATCTCGCAGCCCGTAAGTCCGCCGCCGATAACGACGACATTCTCGCCTACCGTCTTATTGCCAAGCAAGTAATCAACCGCTTCAACGGCGTTCTCTGCTCCCTTTACGGGAATTCTCTTTGCCACAGCTCCCGTAGCAACGATGATCTCGTCGGCTTCAAGCGCCGCTACGTCCTTTATCTCTGTGTTAAGCTTTACTTCGATAGGATATTTATTCAGCTCACGGATATACCACGCGATAAGCGCTCTGTCCTTTTCCTTAAAGGAAGGAGCAGCAGCAGCCACAAATACGCCGCCGAGCTTGTCGCTCTTTTCGTAAAGCGTTACCTTGTGTCCGCGCTTTGAAAGTAGGATAGCCGCCTCCATACCGCCAATACCGCCGCCGATAACAGCGATATTCTTCTGCTTCTTTGCAGGGGTTACGTAATACTTCTTCGACTGCATAGTTTCGGGATTGAGCGCGCAGCGGGCAAGTCCCATCGTATCGGTAAGATCCTGAGTATTCGCGTGTCCCTTTGAGGACGAGAAATTGAAGCAACCGCTGTGACAGCAGATACAAGGCTTGATGTCCTCAAGTCTGTCCTCAATAAGCTTGGTTATCCATTCGGGGTCAACGAGGAACTGACGAGCAACGCCAACCGCGTCTATTCTTCCCTCAGCGACTGCCTTAGCTCCGACCTCCATATCCATTCTTCCCGCGCAAACTACGGGAATGTCTACAAACTTCTTTATATGAGCAACATCGTCGAGGTTACAGTTCTCGGGCATATACATCGGCGGATGCGCCCAGTACCAAGAATCGTAAGTTCCGTTGTCGGCATTGAGCATATCGTATCCCGCATCCTGAAGATATCTTGCCGCCTTTTCGGATTCTTCCATATTACGTCCGACCTCAACGTAATCCTCACCGGGCATAGCGCCCTCGCAGAAGCCCTTCATCTTTGACTCTACGGAGTAACGGAGAGAGACGGGATAATCCTCGCCGCAAGCCTCCTTGATAGCCTTTACGACCTCTGCGGCAAAGCGGTAGCGGTTCTCGAAGCTTCCGCCGTAATCATCGGTACGCTTGTTGAAGAACTCAATTGCGAATTGGTCAAGCAGATATCCCTCGTGAACTGCGTGCACCTCAACTCCGTCAACACCTGCAGCCTTACAAAGCTTTGCCGTTTTCGCAAAGGCTTCGATTATCTCGTGTATCTGCTCTACCGTCATTTCGGGGCATTCAATATCGTGTGCCCAACGAGACTTTTGAGGTGAAGGAGACGCGAGCTCGTGTGAGGTATCAATGATAGGCTTTACAATCGCTCTTGTGAATTTGTTCTTATGAAGCGGAGCGACAAGCTCGGTGATAGCCCATGAACGTCCCATGCCTGCGGTGAGCTGAATAAAGAGCTTTGCGCCCGTCTTATGTATCTCATCCATAAACACCTTAAGCTCGTCAAACATCTTCTCGTTCTGCCAGAGCCATTTGCCCCAAAAGGTATCGCGCAGAGGCGCAATTCCGGGGATTATAAGTCCTACGTTGTTATTTGCTCGCTCAAGGAAGAGCTTTGCAGCCTCCTTGTCAAAGTGACAGCCTGTAAGCTCGAACCAACCAAAAAGCGACGTTCCTCCCATAGGGCACATTACTATTCGATTTTTGATCTCTACGTTTCCGATCTTCCAAGGCGTAAATAAAGCCTCGTACTTTTCATCAGTTCTGTTCATTGAATTTCTTTCCTTTCTCGAATTTATATGTTATTTTTTACGTTTAAATATTTTGCTTCTGAATAGTATCACGTTCAAAATTGCGAAAAATGCCGTAAATATTATCAAGCAAAGAATTGGATGGGTGGGAGCTTCGGTTGCGAGGAACATTATCGGAAAACCGAATATTATGGCGGGAAAATTCTGATATACCATATTGTCCGACGCAGGAGTTTTAAAATCGCTGTCTACTTCTCTGAGAAGGATAATTCCTGTGCTCGCAGTTCCCGTGAGCATACCGTACATCGTGAGAAACTGCTCCTCCGCGTAATCGTGAAACAGTGTTTTTGCGACGATCCTGTTATAAATGTAGGTAATGACCGCCCCCACAACACCAAGAATAAGAATAATTCCCCAGTAATCCTCAAGTATATCAAGGCGTATCGCTGCCACACCAGCAACGACCATAACATCAAAGAAGAGATTGCTTACACGGGTCATAAGGAAGTTGTTTGTATACTTCTTTTTAACGATATTTTTATTTCCAAGGAAATTAAGAAGCGTTTTGATCAAGGTTGCCGTAAGAACTCCGATAAGGAAATTAAAGCCGTATATTACCGAACGCATAGACGGCAAAAGATTGCCTATGGCGAACATCAAGAGATACGCCGCCATGTATGCTACCACTATAAGAGCTACCTGCACAGTCAATTTATCAATGCTCTCCTGCATAGGTATCTCATTATCGCTATGTATCTCCTCTGTATGCAAGCTGCCGTCGGAACGCTTGGAAAGGACAAGCTTTCCTCGTCTCTTCATAATATTCAGATGAATGACTCCGCCAAAGCTTGCCGACAAAAAGCCAAGAGCCGCGATAGTAAGACCAAAGCTCTTTCCGCCCACAAAGCCAAATTCGTTTTCATATATAGTTCCGTAGTTAAGCGCCTGTCCCGTACCCTGTCCGTATCCAAAGGGCAAAAGCACACCCGCGGCGGCAAAAAAGTCTTTTACGACAAGCGCGCATATGAGAGTAATACCAAATCCAAATACGGCTTGTAAAAGATATGTAGATACTGTCGTAATGCCTGTATTAAATATCTCGGTGGTACGCTGTTTCGACAGCTTTCCGCCCGTGGTTTTGAGCGCTGAGGCAATAAATCCAAGCGCCAAGCTGTGATACGTTATGACCTCAAGCGTCTGTGTACCCATACCGCCAAAGACCGCCGTATCAAACATCACCTCTCCCGTAAATCCCTTATATATAGCGGCTACAATGAGAAGTATAGCCCCACCAAGTACCGACGTAGGTATCAACGAACGGTGTAAAAGCGGTATACTCTTTTTTAGGATATTGCCCACAAGCAAGCTGCCGAACAAAACGCCTAAAATAAGAATAAAGCTCCAAACGTTAAAGTCCCAAAAATACCCCATTTTGTTCTCCTTTTACTACGTTTTTATATCGGTGATAAATATGTACGTATTTCAAAGCGTTAAAGCGCTTTCCGCCCTTTACCTGATATATTGCTCCGTCGTGGTATATGTTCAGCTTGTTTCGTCCGAGGACAGTGACCGCCGCCGTATCGTCAAAACGGTATATGCGGGCTTCCTCGCCTATCTGTATCTCAATTCGATTTCCGTAAAGAGAAAGCTTTGCTTTATCGCATATCAGATCTTTTCTCTCACAAGGAATCACTTCGTATATCTCGACATCCTCGCGATACATAGCCTCATTTTCGTATTCAAGAACATCTAGGCTATTGATGTAATCCGTCTGAGCATCATACCACTCTGCAACGAAGCGGAAAGGAAACTCAAAGCCAATTCCGCAAAGCTCCTTGGTCGGCAGATACTGAACCTCTCTGTTACATTTTTGGCACTTTATAATGTCTCCGTTACTCTCAAGCTCGGAAAGTCCGCAAAACGGACACACGTATATCGCGCGCTCAAGGTATTCAGCTCTTTTTTTGTGATGAAATTCTCCGTCGCACACGGCTTCGTTGACGTACAAGCCCTCTTTGATCATCTCAAAAAGCTCGTCATCGGAAAGAGTCGCGTATTCCTCAGGATATATGACTCTTGACACATATCCGCGCATCTTTCCCTTTCTCACAACGTCACTCCACCTCGGCTGTACCCCGTATCCACCCTCTATTCTGAAAAGAGCAATAGGCTGACCGAGCTTTCTTGCCAAGGGAGCAATGGAGGGACTCATATATTCGGTCCTTCCGCTATACGTTCTGTTGCCCTCGGGCGCGATAGCGATAGTTCCGCCTTCTCTCGAAACACGAACACAATTCAAGATAGCCTTTATGTCGGTCGTTTGCTTTTTTATCGGGATAGGCGCAACCAGATATTTTATAAGCGTTGAGACCCATCCGTTTGAAAAAATATCCTCGGTAGCAAGATAATATACAGGCCCTTTAAACGCTATTCCAACAAAGAATTGATCAAAAGGCGTTTGATGATTCATAAGAATAAGGTATGGACGCTTCTCTTGCTCCTTAAACTTTTCAATTTTTATTCCGTACTTAATACGCGAATACGGACTGAGTATCACGTATAGGATATTTCTCATTACTCTATGTCTGAATTTTATCCATTTTTTCTTTTTATTCTTATTCCTTGCCACGTTGTCTCCGATCTGAATAATTTTTAAAGTTTCTATATTATATTATAACATATCGATCATATTTCTTCAAGTAAATTAAAAAATAAAGTTTTCCTTGCATCAGAGAAGTAAAAACTCTACGATACAGCGTATAGTATATGCAAATTTCTTATGTCCGCATCCTTTATCCTATCGTTCACCTTGTAGGCTTGTACCTCCGCTTCCGCAAGCGGAGAATCCGTAAGTCCTTGTTCGTATAACTTGGAAATTATCTTTTCGCATACACTCTCTATCAGAGCCCGCTTTTTCTCCGCCTCAGCTCCTTCATTTCCGCTTGAGATGAGATATTCGAGCGGAGCATAAAGCTCTGACAGACACGTCAGCTCAGAAAGCGCGCGAAAGCTCCATTTATAGTATGGCATATAGCGTCTGTTTAGCAAAAAGATAACGTTCAGGGCGCTCTTTACGAATTCTATAACAGCAAGCTGTGCGGCGGCAGTTTGTGCGCGCAAGACAGAGCGAGGATAATTATACTGTCCTGACTGCCCCATGATCAATAGATTTCCCGCAAGCTTTTTTATACGAACATCCTCAGGCAGATAAGCGAGCCGTTCTCTGATCTCGCTCAATATGCCGAGATCGTCACGAAACACCTTGCCGTCTGTCGCCTCGGTAAGCGACTGCTCGGGAATGAAAAACCAATCCTTAAGTGATATCTTTCCGTCGGGAGCTCCTGTTCTCTCCTTAAAAAAATCGCTTATTCTGATGACGCCGTGACGGTTTCCGCCAACTGGGGACAGAATACTTCTTTTGTATCCCAAAAATTCGCGCGGCAGCTTTGAATACGCACGCTCAAGCGCAAATTCGCTCTTTCTGTCAACAATATCCTCATCGGGCAGAAAAATGCAAAATCCTGCCTCAAAATCGTGATCCTTGGATATTTCATCATCATACCCAAAGCATTCCGAGCCGCTTCCCGCAAGACCAACCGCAACTATCCCCTCAAGCTCGGGAAAGCATTCGCGTATCATAGGCGCGCCGTATTCAAGATAGAATCTTTCGGAAAGCTCAATTCCCTTCATATATCCTCCTTGCGCGCTCCTTTAGTTCATTTTCATACATAAATCTTCCGTAATACCCAAACACAGAGGCACATTTCTCGCAAACAAAGGCATAATATCCATCCTTCTTTGCGTGCTCCTCAAGCAGCTTCTCCGCCTTATCAAGATATTCCTGTATCGTCATATCGGCATCAAGCAACCCAAGCTCCGCCTCGGCAGCACTTGCCATATTGAGATAGGTAATAGCCACCTCAAGATCTCCGTTTTGCGTTTGTTTCATAACCGATATAGCCTTTTTATAAAGCTCGTTTGCCTCTGAAAATCTTTCAAGGTCAACGAGGGACAGCGCCATATTGTTATAAAGTCCGCCAAGGCGGCTGTCAGCCGCATCAAGCTCACTCTCATAAACTCCTCTCGCACGTTCAAAAAGCGGAAAAGATTCCTCTGCCTTTCCAAAAGCTTTATATACCGTGGCGCAGTTAAGAAATGTGGTAGCAGCTCCCACCTGATGTCCGATATCAAGCTTTTCTATTTTATCAAGTGCGGCAGAAACACACGCAAGTGCTTCATTCTCTCTACCAAGCTTGCGGTAAAGTCCCATAAGCTCGTTGCGAACAAGCAGTTCGGTCTTAGTGTCGCAGCCATTCTCAGCCTCAGAGAGCCAATAAACGAGGTGTCTCTCTGCGGAACTGTAATCATTTTTATTCAAATATTCGTCAAGCTTCGACAATATCCGCTCGACCGAAACACATCCCTTTGTCATCGTATTATCTTCCTTTTACATACTTATATACAATTCATTATAACACAAAATCGGCAGAGGAACAATACCTCTGCCGAAATTTGCAAACATACTTAATGATTTTATGAAAACTTATTTCTTTTCAAATTTAACTATGCCGATCTTGATGTAGTCTTCGCCCTCTTCAAAATCAAGGGTCTGGCTGTACTTTTTAGCGTCTGCATCATCACCCTCGAACTCGAATGTGATCTTATCGTCATCTATGGAATACTTACCTTCAATAACTACGGGGTCGCCAACGACTGCGCCTGCCGCCTTTGTTTCAAGAGTAAGAGTTACCTTCTTAGATGAAAACTCGTAAGTTGTAACAACGCCTGTACCAAATACGGTAGCATCATTCTCGTACTTGCCCGAAAGAGTCTTGCCGCAAGATGCAAGAGTAATGCAAAGCATAGCTGCCACCATAACAAGGGACAATACCTTCAATACTTTTTTCATAATATAATTTCTCCTTAAAGTCTTTTATTTAGCCTTATAAGGCTAATATTATGATATCATTTTATCCTTGAATTGTCAAGTTTTTTGCTTAAAATTTTTTCACCTGCAAGCCATATTACTATCACTGTTATACAGAGATATACAAAGAGATTACCTATATGTGTAAAGAGCGTTTTACTCTCCACCGAATACACCTCAGCCGTTATCTGTCCTCCCATGAGACGTTCGATAGACGATATCTCCTCTCCTCTCGGAGATATAATACTTGATATTCCCGTATTTGCCGAACGCACCACGTAACGTCTGTTCTCTATCGCGCGAAGCTTTGCCTGCGCGTTGTGCATATCGAGCGCGGCGGAGTCAAGAAACCAAGAGTCGTTGGTGGATACAGCAAGTATCTTAGCTCCCGAACGGACCGAATCTCTTGCAAGCTCATCGTATATCGAATCAAAACAGATAAGCGAGCCTATATTCGTCTCATCAAGCTCGAACACCTGCGCCGAAGCGCCCTCACCGAGATCGCTTGATATCATAGAGAGCTCTGTAAGCGGGGGGATTAGTATTTCAAAAACCTCTCTTAACGGAACAAATTCTCCAAACGGAACAAGATGGCGCTTTGAATACACAGTTTCGTGCATACTTCCGTCCGGCAGAAAGACAACTATCGAATTGTATTCCATGTCATCATCGCCATAAGTAAATGCTCCGCAAAGTATCGTAACCCCGTTATTTTTAGCAAGTCGTGAAACGTAACGCTTCATAGACGTGTTATCCTCAAGGTTATACGGAAGGGCGGTCTCGGGCCATACCACTATATCAGCGCCCTCCTCTGCCGCCTCTTCCGTGTACGCTCCATACACGTCAAGTGTCTTTTGACGGAGCTCATATCCCCATTTTTCCTGCGAGGAAATATTTCCCTGAACGGCAGATATTTTTACGCTGTCTCCTTTATTGGAATAGCTGAAGTATATCGCAACGCCAAGCAGAGTATTTGCAAGGAATATTGCCGACGCAAGAATTGCCGCAAGCCGTCTCTTATCCGCTTTAAGAATAGCGTAAGCTACGAAAAAGTTGACTGTAACTATCAAAAATGTAACGAAACACGAGCCGAAAAGCGAGGCGCTTTGCGCACCGATAATCCACCCCGTCTGACCGATAGCAAGTCTTCCCCACGGAACACCTGCCCATGTAAGCGTTTGAGTCCATTCAAATATCGCCCAGAGAGCGCCGGCTAAAAATGCCCCAATGGGAAGGAAACGGCGAGCCGTTTTCGTTTTTGCGCCCTCTGAAAAAATCACAAACACAAGTCCTCCGACAAGTGCTTGAAAGAGAGAGAGTCCTACCCAGCCCGCCACAACAACGGCAAGCGCTGCGGGTTTTGTCATCTCATCTACAAAGTCAAGTGGATAAAGGTTTATGAACCAATGATAATTAACAAGATAAAAGCAGACGAAAAAGAAGAAACCGTATCCGTAAATTCCCCTTCTCCTGATATTCTTATCCTCGCTTATGCTTATAAGCGCAATTGCGGCGGGCACAAGAGATACCCATTCAAGTAACCCTATACTCGGAAAAACAATGGTGAGCCCCGTAAGGACACCGCCAAGCGCAAGCATTATAAAGCGGAATATTCTTCTATATCTATCGTTTTCAGTCAAACTCAAAATCATTTAGCTCTCTTCTCCAAATCATTTATAAACCATATCCTATCTCTTTCGAGCATAAACTCCTTGTCGGTAAGATAAGAAAGTATATTTTCTTCTCCGTCATCCAAAAATCTGAGCTTGTAGGCATAAAGCGCCTGATACTTATATCCTCTGCGCTTTTCCTCTCGATTAACGCCGTATTTGCCGTCTCCGAGAAGCGGATGTCCGATATGCGACATGTGAGCGCGTATCTGATGTGTGCGTCCTGTTATAAGCTCTACCTCAAGAAGACTCTCAGAGCCGTTTGAGTCAAGGACAGTATACGCTGTAATTATATCCTTTGCACCCGCAAACTTTTTGTCTCTGACCTCGACCATATTCGTTTGACTATCCTTTTTTAGCCAAGCATACATCGTATCCGACTTCTTTTTTGGTGTGCCGTGCACAAGGCAGAGATAGTATTTTCTGACACGGTTATTTCGTATCTTTTCATTCATAACGCGAAGCGCCTCGGCGTTTTTCGCAGCTATAACTATTCCGCCCGTATTTCTGTCTATTCTGTTGCAAAGCGCGGGGGAAAACGAATTTTCGGTTTCGGGATCGTATTCTCCCTTCAGTACAAGATACGCCTTGATGTGCATTATAAGAGTGTTCTCTTTGGCGTCGGAGTCCTCGTGAACAAGCACTCCGGGGCGTTTGTTGAGAAGCATTATGTTGTCGTCCTCATACACGATATCAAGCTTTGGCGTTATTCTTGAAAGCGCACCTGTATCCTTTTCGGGCGAGTCAAAAAACTCTTCCCTTATGAAAAGCTGTATCTCATCGCCCTCACAAAGAAAATAGTTCTGCACCGTTCTTTGACGGTTGACCTTTATTTTTTTTGTTCTTATATATTTATACATAAGCGACTGCGGAAGTCCCTTGACCGCCTTGCTAAGAAACTTGTCAAGCCTTTGTCCCGCATCGTTACGGTTCACCTTTATTATTCTCATTCAAATAACGGGATCGTTTCATTTAGCGCAAAACAGAGGCTCTGCATCTAAACGAAACAATCCCAATCTCCTTAAAGCGTTCCGAAAATTCTGTCTCCCGCATCACCAAGACCGGGAACTATATATGCGTGCTCGTTAAGGCACTCGTCAAGAGACGCCGTGTATATATCAACATCGGGATGCGCCTCCTGAACCTTCTTTACTCCCTCGGGAGCTGCAACAAGGCACATAAAGCGAATATTTTTACAGCCTCTCTGCTTAAGCATCGTAAGCGCGTCAACTGCAGAGCCTCCCGTTGCAAGCATAGGATCAACAAGAATAACTATTCTCTCCTCGATGTCCTGGGGGAGCTTACAGTAATATTCAACGGGCATATGCGTTTCGGGGTCACGGTAAAGTCCTATATGACCGACCTTTGCCACAGGCACAAGGCTCTGAAGTCCCTCTACCATTCCAAGTCCCGCGCGAAGTATCGGCACTATGGCAAGCTTCTTTCCCGAGACCATCTTCGCAGTCATTTTTGTAAGAGGTGTCTCTATGACCACATCCTCAAGCGGAAGGTCACGTGTAAGCTCATAGCCCATCAGCATTGCGATCTCGTTAAGAAGCTCGCGAAAATCCTTTGAGCCTGTTTTTTTATTTCTCATAATCGAAAGCTTGTGCGTTATCAAGGGATGATCTACTATATGAAGTTTACTCATTGTTTTTATCTCCTCGCAATTTTATTTGTCCTTACGGTATATATCCCACCGAAACGGTACTGATACCCTCGGCACACTTACATTATAAGCCATCCTTTTCTATTTTTCAAGAGCTTTTGAATAATTTTGATAATATTTTACTATTTACAATAAAGATAAAATGTGGTATTATGTTAGTATACTTAAGTGAGGTATATCTAAAGATGACAAAAAAATCTTTTACAGCAGGAATATACACCCTTGGATGTAAAGTAAATCAATATGAATCAGAGGCTATCTCAGAGGAGCTTTCAAAAAGAGGGATGGATATCCTCTCTCCCTCGGAGATTTGCGATGTATACATTATCAACACCTGCACCGTGACCGCAGAGTCAGACAGAAAAGCGCGTCAGTTCATTCGCCGCGCCATACAGAAGAATCCTTCGGCATACGTTATAGTGACGGGTTGTTTTTCTCAGGTAGCGCCCGACAAGGTCGCAGAGATACAGGGAGTGGACTATATCTGCGGAAACACCGATAAGCTGTCGGTGGCTGACGCCGCAGAGCTTCTCATAAGCCGCAAAGAAAAGCCGTCTTCACCGATAATTGACATAAAAGATATCGATTCAGCCCATTTTGAACCGATGAAGATAAAAGGATTTGAGCGCACGCGCGCATACGTTAAGATTGAGGACGGCTGCGAGAGCCGCTGTACTTACTGTATAATACCCTCGGCAAGAGGAAATATACGTTCAAAGCCCCTATGCGACGTAATAGACGAGGTCCGCGGGCTTACGCTCGGTGGTTGCCGTGAGGTTGTCCTTACGGGAATAGAAACAGCATCGTACGGCCGTGACCTCAACGGTGCGGACCTTGCAACGCTTCTTTGCGAGGTCGACAAAATAGATGGCATTGGAAGAGTCCGCCTTGGCTCTCTCGACCCCTCGCTGATAACCCCAAGCTTTGTAGAGCGCATCGCCTCCCTACGTTCATTAGCTCCTCATTTTCACCTTTCGCTTCAAAGCGGAAGCAGCCGCGTTCTTGCGCTGATGAAAAGAAAATACAACGCCGATATGGCTATGCGCGCCATAGAGCTTTTGAAGGACGCTATACCAAACGTGAAATTTACGACCGACGTGATAGTCGGATTTCCAAGTGAGACTGACGAGGATTTTGCGGATACGGTAGCTTTTGCCGAAAAAGCAGAATTCCTTATGATGCATATATTTCCGTATTCAAAAAGAGCGGGAACTCCCGCCGCCGAAATGAAGGAGCAGATAGCTTCCGACATCAAGCACGAGAGAGCCGCTCTCCTTGCCTGCAAGGCTAAGGAAATAAGAAGCCGTCTGCTTTTCTCAGAGGTAGAGAATGCTCCTGAAAGAACAGTTCTTTTTGAGACCTACAAAAACCGAGTAGCATACGGGCATACCGCCGACTTTATCGAGGTGGCCGTTCCCTCAGAAACGCCCCTGCATTCGGAATTCAGAAACGTTATACTTACACATACCGACGGCAACATCTGCTTCGGTAAATTAAACGAGGTGAAACGCTAATGATCATACGTAATTTTTATTTATATTCCGACCAAAAGCTTTTGGAGCTTCACGAGTCTCTTGGGCTTTCTATGGATATACAGCTTCTCGGGCTTTGCAAGAAAAATTGCGCAAAGTTCGGTAAAATGAACGTAACGGCTTCAGAACTGAGAATTCTTGACGAGATATTTAAGGCAACGCCATCTGATGCTTCAAACGCCGATATAAACGAGGTAATGTGCGAAAACAGCGATATCATCGCTACCTTCAACGACCTCTTAGCAAAGCGCTCTCGTATCTCGGTAGCAAGCTCTCCCCTCTCGCTCACCTCTCTGTCAGAGGTCTCGGGTAAATATATGAATTCGATAGGACTCAAGACTCCGCCTCTGCCCAAGGAGTTTACCGAAGATATCGAAAATAAAGAACATTCTCTTATTTCGGATATTATTGATACAGCGAAGCAATACGACAAAAATTCACTTGTGAACGTCATAACAAACAGACTTCATAACGAGCAGTTTGAAATAGACGAGCAGGCGTATGACAAGCACTTTCTTACTTCCCTCAACAAAGCAATAGATGCTGCGCTCTCCTTTGTCGCGTACGGATACGACCGTCGGCTCATATCGCTTTATATGAAATATAATTTTCCTAAAAATGCCGACTCAAAGACGCTCGGAGACTGCCTTGCTACGATACTCGGCGCATACAGAGTAACCTGTGAGCTTTGTATGACCGACGTCCCGTGCATAAGCTACACCGACTCCGAGGACGTATCTTTTAGTGCATCTCCCTTTGTGAAAAACGAAAAGGCTTATATGCCTTCAAATCTTAACGCGAAAGGCTCAAAGCTCTATCTTCTCTCCTTCAACAGACTTGAGAACGGTATGCCCGATTTTGAATCATTCAGAAACATGTGCGACCTCTATCACACCCTATCCTCTCAAAGAAAAATAAGAAGCGCTCTGGCGATAAATGGAGTTCTTCGTGATGCTATAAGCAAAATGGAGGGAGCTTTCCGCTTTGTAGCAAACGAAAAAACTGCCGAGATGCTTGACCAAAGCTTTTGCGGTATCTTGCTTGAAAGCTATATACATCCCAAAAAGGCTATACTTCTCGGAAGCGTTGAGCTTATACCTAAAAAGGAGAATGACGAGTCCTGTGAAACCGACAGCGTAATTAAGGAGGGACTTGAAGATATTGCAGAGCAAAACGGCACAGCTTTGACAATTGAGATGTCTAATAACGCCTCAGAGCAGCACGACAAGGCAGAATAACTTGAACAATTTGCGGAAAACACTCAAAAAAAATATTGAAGAAAATAGTCAAATCTGCTAATTTTAAATATTTTAAAAAAATCTGAAAAAATCTCTTGCATTTTGAAAAATTTTATGGTATAATGTGAAATGTTCTATGGATTCTAAAACAAGTATATAGATGCACGGCTTGTGCATTGAGGAGGTGTCAATATGGCAAAATGCAGTATTTGCGGAAAGGGCGTTGTGTTCGGTCAGGCTGTTTCACACTCGCACCGTAAAACAAACAGAACTTGGAAGCCT
>JAZSBF010000097.1:0-4178 GCA_045602205.1 Eubacteriales bacterium | reverse complement strand
TGACTTCGGTGGTCCGAATCCACCATCCCCCACCAAAAAAGTACGAAAGCGAAAGCTTTCGGACTTTTTTTATCCAAGCCGCAGGCTTGGCATATCATCGCCGCGCGAAGCGTGGTGTATATAATCAAAGGTGGCATAGCCGCCTTTGTATCTCATCACGCGACAGCGTGCATTCTCCTGCGGCTTGATGATATACAACACCTCGTGTTGGTGATATGCAATTCCTTCGGAATTGATGATATACAAGGCTTCGCCTTGATTTATTGGCGAAAGTGTGATATGAAATTCTCGAAGGGAGTCTTTACAACTCACAAAAATTATGGTATAATCATTTATACAATTATCTAATTAATTGAAGTATTTTTAAGGGATATTTTGAAAACCGAGTTGCAGAGTTACCTTTTGCGGTAAATTGTTACGTTGGCAGATTAGATACATAAATGAAAGGACGTTACTATGACGGGGACAGTTGTGCCACACGATTTAAGGGAAAAGCGAATAAGAGAAAACAGTATCGCATTCAAGTACTTTATTATACTTTTAAACCTCTCATTTTTCATAGCTACGCCTGTGGCAATGGCTATTTCAGGAGTAAGCGGAGAGCTTTTTTGGAGCAAGCTTTGGGATATATTCACAGGTCCATCCAAGCTTGTCACCGACTATTTTTCTCTCGGCGGACTTGCCAGCACACTCTTTAATGCGGCTCTTTGCGGACTTGCCTGCACGCTTATCATTACTATAAGCGGCGCTCATGCCAACAGTACCACCTTTGCGGCGTATATTTTGGTTATTGCGCACTGCTTCTACGGCTTGAATTTCATCAATATGTGGCCGCCCTTTATCGGAGTTCTCGTCTATTGCAAGCTCAAAAAGGTCTCTAGGCGCGACAATCTTCATATCGCGATGTTCTCAACGGCGCTCTCTCCGTTTATCAGCGACTTTTTGTTTTTCTATCCCCCGGGAAGCTCTTTAAAAATAGGAGAATTCAGCGTTCTCGGTATAATCCTTTCGATAACGTTTGGTATTCTTGCGGGATTTCTCGTGCCCGCGCTCCTTCCCGGAACTACGGCAATGCACCGCGGATACAATATGTATAAAGCGGGACTTGCTATCGGTATTCTTGGAATTTTCGCCTACTGCTTTTTATATAAAACCTTTGGCGTTGCTCCTCACAATACAGGAACTTTCTCCGGCTCTGATTACGAGGCACATAAAAGCATGTACTATCTGTTTATGAATGTGTTCTTTGCGGTGATATTCCTCGTCGCATTGATCCTCGGCTTCTTCCGTAACGGCAGAAGTTTCCGCAATTACCGCAAATTGACCTCCTGCGCGGGCTACGGCTTAGATTTTGCCGATAAATTCGGAATGCCGCTGTGTCTTATCAACTTTGCTGTATACGGATTCTGTATCCTCGCCTATCTCAACATAATTTTCTGGCTTCCTTCGGTGTTACCGTTTTTGCCCGAGGGCGTGGGCTTTACAGGACCGACAGTAGGCGTTACCTTTGCCGCGCTCACCTTCTCAGCAGACGGCCAGCACCCAAAAAATGTTGCCCCGATCGCTCTTGGATATACGGCGCTATTTGCTTTGGTTTGCGCTGTGTGTCTGATTACGGGCGCGGATATACCTTGGACACTTTCTACGCAGGCATATATCAACGGTCTTGCTTTTGCGACGGGACTTTGTCCTATTGCGGGAAGCTACGGCTTCAAATACGGAGTTCTTTCGGGACTTGTCAGCGCCATTATCTGTACATCGACGGCGGCTATGCACGGCGGATTCGTCCTCTATAACGGCGGATTTAACGCGGGTCTTGCAGCTATCATTCTCATTCCTATCTTTGATTTTTACAAAATAAAACCCCAAAAGACCGACGACGACGAGCTCTTGCCAATAAAGGGATACAAAAAAGATATTATCACAAGGATTATTGATAGGATCGGAAGCTGTAAAAAAGAAAAGACACGTTAAAACAAGATTAAAAAAATTGAGGGCTGCTTCACATTTTAGTGAAGCGGCCCATTTTATTATATAAACTTAATTTACTTTGTTTTTTGGAGTACCGTTTAGGAATGATTCTACGTTGTCGCAGACTATCGAGAGCAGTCTTTGTCTCGTTTCTATCGGCGCCCAGGCAATGTGGGGGGTTATCGTGATATGGGGAGCACAGAGCAGGGGACAATCGGCAGACATCGGCTCGACCGTCAGAACATCTATTGCCGCGCCCGAGAGCCTTCCGTCTCTCAATGCGTCTGCAAGGGCGTATTCGTCCACAACGCCGCCTCTGGCGGTATTTATGAAGTATAGACCCTTCTTCATTTTAGCGAAAGCCTCGCGGTCAAATATCTTTGCTGTATCCTCTGTAAGCGGACAGTGAAGAGTGAGATAGTCGCTCTCGGAGAGAAGCTTACCGAAGGGAACGAATTCAACTCCGTCAGCCGTCTTTTTGCTTCTTGTAGATGCTATGACTCGCATATCGAATGCGCGGGCAATTCTTGATACCTGAGCGCCAATTGCGCCAAATCCGAAGATACCGAGCGTTTTTCCCGCAAGCTCCTCGGTGGGACGGGAAAAGAATGAAAAGAGGCGGGAGCGTATCCATTCGCCGTCCTTGACAGCCTTGTCGTATTCGGCAACGCCCGATGCGTGCTCAAGTATGAGCGCGAAAACGTGTTGCGCTACCGCAGCGGTGGAGTATGAGCCCGCGTTGCAGACGGCAATTCCTTTCTCGGCGGCGTATTTTACATCTATGTTGTTGTAGCCTGTGGCAAAGAGGGCGATAAGCTTAAGATTTTTTGCGCTGTCCATTTCAGCCTTGCCGATGACAGTCTTGTTAAGAATGACGATATCCGCGTCCTTGATCCTGTCGGCAGTCTCGTCGGGAGCTGTCTCTCCGTAGTAAACTACGTCGCCAAAGCGCTCAAGCAGGGAAAGGTCAATGTCGTTATTTGAAGCGACTGTTGCACAGTCGGTGAGAACTATTTTGGGTTTCACGGCGGTGTGTCCTTTCGTTTTTGTGAAGTGATATATTAACATTATACCATAGCCGTATATATATGTCAATTTTTAAATATTAATATCGTTGGCGGAGAAGGAGAGATTCACTTCTCGGCAGAGCCGAGAGGCAAGTTGCTCTAAATATGGCTAAACTCAAAATACACTTGCAACTTGCAAAGAGTTCGATCAGCCCCAATTCCCACCAACAAAAAAACACCGCTGTTGCGGTGTTTTTTCTGTTGGCGGAGAAGGAGAGATTCACTTCTCGGCAGAGCCGAGAGGCAAGTTGCTCTAAATACGGCTAAACTCAAAATGCACTTGCAACTTGCAAAGAGTTCGATCAGCCCCAATTCCCACCAACAAAAAAACACCGCTGTTGCGGTGTTTTTCTGTTGGCGGAGAAGGAGAGATTCGAACTCTCAATAAAATTATTAAAATCAATCCTTCTGCGAATTATTACATCATTTATACATCATTTAAGGCTTTCATTTAGTTTTCTTGTGATATTTATCATATGCGACTTTCTAAAATCTGTGTAGTCCATTGTTGTCGAGAGCTGCTTGTGGCCGAGAATTTCTTGTACGACTTTGGGATCTATGCTGTTTTCAAAGGCTATTGTTGCAAACGAGTGTCTGAGCTGGTGGGCTGTGCATTTTATCCCGGTTTCTTCTTTGTATTTATTAAAGAGTGTTATATACCGTCTGTTTGTCAGCGGTGTAATACCGTCGTGAGAAAAAATATAAAGGTTTAGATTATCGGGTACTTTGCTTGTAACGATATCTTTAAGAGGTTTTAAAAGCGGAATTATTCTCGGTGTTCCTGTTTTTGTTTCTTTTATATTCGGAGTGTTTCCTTCGTGATAAACCGATTTGTAAACCTCTATCAGATCGTTCTTAAAGTCGATATCTTTCCATTGGAGCGCAAGGATCTCTCCTTTTCTCATCCCGGTATAGATCGCAAAGAGGGGAAAGAGCCATAGATCTGTTCTCATTTTTATAATATTTTCATCTGTTTCGGCTGCTGACGTTCTCTTTGTTTTTGATAGTCCTTTAGGAAGCTTGGCAACGCTGCAAGGGTTGTATTGTATGTGAGCTTCTTCAATAGCGTATTTAAAAATCAGATTGAGAATCAGCTTGTAACGTTCAATTGTTTTTTGTGAACTGTACTGAATACTCAAT
>JAZSBF010000096.1:0-17626 GCA_045602205.1 Eubacteriales bacterium | reverse complement strand
TCCCTCCAACTTTAAGTTGGTAAGGTCACTTGCAGACTACAAGTTTGATAGGTCGGAGGTGTACGCACAGTAATGTGTTTAGCTGACCGATACTAATAGACCGAGGGCTTGAACTTTAAAGGTTCAATAACGATTTTAATTACTTGGGTTTCGCTTTCGAACTCATCAATAACGCTTTGTTCGGTTTTCAATGAGCATATGATTTGATTGTGAAGAGGATTATGCTCATCACCTTGATTAAGTTTGGGGTGTAGCGCAAGTTTGCTAAACAAACTTGCCGTCAGCCGTTAGGTTGACATGTAGTCAGTGTTTTTAACGCAAAGGGTCCACCCGTTCCCATTCCGAACACGGAAGTTAAGCTTTGCAGTGCCGAAAATACTTGGCTGGAGACGGCCCGGGAAAATAGGTCAACGCTGACACAAGACGATTGCAGAAGCAAGTTCGTCAAACCCGATGTTTGCAAAAGCAAACTCGGCGTTAGGCGTAAGCCTAACATATAGTCGGTTATTTTAACGCAAAGGGGCCACCCGTTCCCATTCCGAACACGGAAGTTAAGCTTTGCAGTGCCGAAAATACTTGGCTGGAGACGGCCCGGAAAAATAGGTCAATGCTGACATCCTGTTTCGCTATCGCTCAACGGCGAGTTTGCGAAGCAAACATCGCACGTTACCTCACAGAGGTAACTAGTCGGTTATTTTAACGCAAAGGGTCCACCCGTTCCCATTCCGAACACGGAAGTTAAGCTTTGCAGTGCTGAAAATACTTGGCTGGAGACGGCCCGGGAAGATAGGTCATAGCCGACACTTTATAAAGGTTGCCTTAAAGGGCAACCTTTATGCAAATATTCCTCCTTAGCTCAGTCGGTAGAGCGCATGACTGTTAATCATGATGTCGCTGGTTCAAGCCCAGCAGGGGGAGCCAAACAAAAGCAGACCGCATTTGCGGTCTGTTTTTGTTTGGCTTTCTTTGTTCGGTTTGAACCGTCTTGACATCATGATTGCGCAACTTGTTGCGCTGAAGCAATGTTTTTCGACCGCTTGCGGCGCAGGTGTTGAGCCTGCGAGGAAAACTTGCCGTTGAGCGTAAGCGAAACAGTGTCGCTGGTTCACTCCTCCCTAGCCCAGTCGCCGTCGTGTGTCGTTTTGTGCGTGTGGCATAGCCGCACTTCAAAACTCGCACTTTGGGCGACACCGCTTGATAAAACGATATTTAATCGTTTTCACTGCGCTAACATAGCGGGGGAGTCGAAAATTATTAATTGTCAGATAGACCGATAAAATAATCAGCACTTACATTGTAAAATTTACACAGCATTATTAAATCATCTATTTTTAACTCTGCCCTTCCATCTTCAATATGACTGTAGCCTTGCTGGGACTTGTTAATTATTTTTGCGACTTCCTTTTGTGTCAGGTCGTTATCCTCGCGTAAATTTCTCATTCGTATTCTATAATTCATAATGATCCCTCCGTAATAGATTTGTGAACAACATGTAAAAAGCATAACACACTCAATTGCTGAGTATTGACAAATACTCAATAATTGTGTATAATTTAGTTGTACGCTCATACAAAAAATATATAGGGGGACTTATAAAATGAATAATTATTTTAATGAAGAGATAAAAGATGGAAGTTATTATAAGCAAAAGTTTGCAGAATTACTTATGATATTAAATATGTCATATGATGAAATGGACGAATCAAATAATATTTTTAAGATTCAATTTTCGGGTTATAATATAAAAAACTTGGATGTATTGGTTCAGTTTTTGAATGATTCAGTACAAATAGGCTGTGCTATAGCCAATTTTAAGAATAAACAGGAAGCAGGTCGAAGTCTTTGCAATGATTTGAATTTGGAATATCGATTTTTAAAATTTTATCTTGCCGAAGGTGTGATGATGTGTAGTATAGATAGTTATTTGAGTGAAAACGTAGGTGCAAATAGGGTATTTTCTCTGCTTTCACAGTTGATCAAAATAGTGGATAGTAAATACCCTTTGCTTATGCGTGCGGTTTACGGCTTATAAATAAGATTTTAATAACAGAATATAAAAAGTGTGAGTTGTCATTTTGACCTCTAAACTCGGAAAAAAGCACTTGCTTTCGCAAGTGCTTTTTTCAACGAAATAAATCCCTTATGGGATTTGTGAAATGCACTTCGTGCGTGAAATATGGCTTCGCCATGTGAAATACGCCTGCGGGCGTGTGAGGGTGATTTATTTCATTTCACATCGAACGAAGTGAGATATTTCACAATTTTCGTTGGAAAATTATTTCACATTCGCCACCTCCGAATATTTCACTTGAAAGAACAACGGATTTTTGCTATAATGAAATATAGAAAGGCGGTGTATCTATGAAAAAGGTCATTTCTTATTTCTTTTTTGTACTGATGATTGCGGTATTTATATTTGAATTATACTTTAGCATCGCAGGTGCTATTGATGTCAATAATGAGATTGCTGAGCTTGTAGCGAGGGGAGCCAGCGGACACGAATATTTAGGTGTCGGAGCAGATGTCCTTGTGCTCGGAGTTATTTTTCTTTCTGTTGTTGGATTTGTTATCTCCCTTATTTCTTGGAAAATCGCCCAAAATCAAGTGATCAGAATAGTATCATCGGTGCTATGTCCTTTGTTTTTACTGCCGATTTTTATTTGTACTCTTGTTTTAACATTATAATTATTTTAATGAACCGAAATTAAGGTCCGATTCTGTTGGATGAACTTAGAAAAAATCACTTGCTTCAGCAAGTGCTTTTTTCAATGAAGCGCACCTGCGGCGCATTAAAAATGAAGCAGGGCTTTGCCCTATGAAGCGAGCCTTCAGCTCATGGGGGATTTTATGTGCGCTTCGCTTCATATTTGCGAAGCAAATGCATCATACGAGCATAGCGAGTGCATCATATCGGCGCAAGCCGATGCTTCATTAGAATAGCTAAGTCCTTGATTTTTAAGGTTTTTTCGTGTTTTTAGGGGTAAAAAACAACTCTCTTTCGCCATTGAACCTTTTGCCGAACCATCGGGACTTGAACCTGCGACATATCAACGCACCGTGGATTTTTCCTTTCTAATTGGTAGATGTACAAAGGTCTTGACTTATGTTATAATATAATCACGGTACCGATTAATAATAAAGGAGAAAGGTTATGTCTCTTGGTCAGATTATAAAATTTTACAGAAAAGAAAAAGGATTTACGCAAAGTGATCTGGCGGAAATAATTGGTGTGAGTATTCAAGCTGTTTCAAAATGGGAAACCGATTCGGGAATGCCCGACATTTCTCAAATTGTACCTCTTGCAAAAGCGCTAAATGTTTCTACCGATACAATTTTAGGAGTTAGCAATGATGCGGAGCTTGAAGATATTATTTCTCTGCGTGAAACGATTGGACATCATCCGGTAGATTTTTCGTTAAAAGAAGCTGAACGGATATATAATTTGGCGCATCCGTTTTTCACAAAGCATCCAACAAATTCAGAGGTAGCGTTTTGGTGTCTTGAAAGTCTGTCTGTTTTGTTATCTCAGAGAAAGAATCAGGATAATAGATACGAATTATTAAAAGAATGCATACGTTATGAGAACTGCATCTTTCGCTATGAAACGAATGCAGATATGATGTTTAAGAGTTATTATGTGTTGTCAAGGTGTTACAAAGCACTTGGTGAACAAGGTCGTGCAGATGAGATTATGGAGCGTATCCCTTCCACATTTGGAGATCGTGCTTATTGGGAAGCCGAGTTTGCATATGCCGAAAAAAATATGGATTTGGCAATAGAAAAATGCAAATTGAGTTTTCATGACAAAGCACGTTATATTTCAAGATGTATTCGCCTTGTTAGGACAATTAGCGTTGAAGTAGAGGGCAAAGACGGAATACAAAAACAACTTGATTTGAATGAATATATGCTTACGATGATAAATGCTTTTTTGTCCGGGGGAGATTATTTACCGCACAGAATGATGTATCAAAAAATGTCATTGTTGTCGGGAATGGTTAAGCAGTATGTGGATTTAAGAATGCTAAACCGTGCGATTGAGTGTATGAGACAGTTGATTGAGGCACGCGATATGTATTTGGATTTTATCAAGTGTCCTGATGAAAAACACTGTCTTATGTTTTTAGAAGGGGATGACGATGGCATTTGGCATATAACCCCTGAAAAGATCAAGGGATATGTTGAAAGTGCATGGGAGAAACTTTCAAGATCAGATGAAACTCCAAACTCAGAGATATTACGGCAATTAGAGTTGAAAATTTAGAGTTGCATTTTTGTACTGTGAGCCCAGAAAAAAGCACTTGCTTTCGCAAGTGCTTTTTTCAATGAAGCGCACCTGCGGTGCATAAAAAATGAAGCCGCTTCACTGATGAATATCGTGTCGATTTTATTGATATCTCAAAGCGCATTTTTTAATAATTTGATTACAAGAATGATATAATAGGATCTCAAAGCTTCCAGAACTTACATTTGAATCACAGCGAGAAATATGTTATACTGTATGGGAAAGATAACATATGATTCGAGAGCCACAATGTTATGTTTCAAATTAATATGTGGAGGTACAACAGATGAAGAAACTGTTTGTAATGGTATTGAGTGTTGCAATGATTGCTGTTATGTTTTTGGTGAACGTATCGGCGGCTACTACTCACACGGTAGTATCTGGCGATTCTATGTGGAAAATTGCTGTAAAATATCAAGTGGGATTAAGTGAGATCAAGGCGGCAAATCCGCAGATATCTAATCCTAATTTGATCTATCCGGGTCAGGTTTTAACGATACCTACAACCGACTCCTCGGTTTTAAGCTATGAAAAAGAGGTCGTCAGACTCGTGAATGAGATAAGGGTCCAGAACGGACTTAGGGAGCTTACATATAACTGGGAATTAAGCCGTGTTGCGCGCTATAAGTCGCAGGATATGAAAGACAACAGATATTTTTCCCACACAAGTCCTGTTTACGGATCGCCTTTTCAGATGATGAAGGACTTTGGCATCACATATAGAAGCGCGGGAGAAAATATAGCGCGAGGACAAAGAAGCCCACAGGCTGTTGTGAATGCGTGGATGAATTCTTCGGGTCACCGTGCAAATATTTTGAACGCTTCATTCACGCAGATCGGCGTGGGTTATGTGGCTGACGGAAATTATTGGACACAGATGTTTATTGGTAAATAAGGATAAAAATGCAAAGTTGTTCCGTGCAGTGAAAAATATACAAAGAGTTGCATTATGGCGCGAAGAAAAAATCTCCAATGATCTTTATGTGATCACAGGGCGGTTTGGGTGAAAGCTCAAGCCGCCCTATTTACATTTTTGGTGTTCTATGATATAATGAATAAAACAAAAAACGGAGAAGTCAGATGAAAATTTTGAACCGAGACAAATTGGCGGCGCTGATAGACAGCCGCGCCAATTCAGATATAGCTCTTTGCAACATTGGCGGCGCGTCGATATTGGTGGCACAGGCGGGGAAAATCGTCTACAAGGGACATTTCGGATTTGAGGATATGCGGGAAAAATCGGTTTCCGATAACACTCTGTTTCGACTTGCGTCGATGACAAAGCCCATCACCGCGGTAGCCACGATGATTCTTGTTGAGAGAGGACTTCTGTCTCTCGAGGACACGGTGGACTCTTTTTATCCCGAGTTTTCATCGGTGCAAATACAACAGGCGGACGGAACTTTCATTCCTTGTGACAAGAAGATAACTATAAGAAATATTCTTACGCATTCGTCGGGTATCAGCTGTGGCGCTCTCTGGCAGGAATCAGTGAAAAAAATGACCGATAAGGATAAAGAGAGCGTAGAGAACTTCGTTGATTTTATTTCAAGAGAGCCTCTATCTTTCGTCCCCGAAAGCAAAGAGGAATACAGCGGAGTCGGGGCGTTCAGTGTGCTGACGGGAATCATTCAAAAGATAGTCGGTATGCCGTACGGGAGCTTTTTGAAAAAAGAGATCTTTGAGCCTTGCCGTATGGAAGACACCGCGTTTGAGCCGAATGATGAACAATGGCAGAGGATCATCGCTATGCACGGCAAAGAAAATGGCAAGAATATAGTTAGCAAGACCTACGACGGCTGTGTGTTTGAAAATATTCCGCCGAGCAATCACCTCGGAGGCGCGGGGCTTCTCTCAAGCCTTGGGGATTATTTCAGTTTTGCTCAGATGCTTTTGGACGGAGGAGTTTTTGAGGGAAAGCGTGTGATATCCGAGGAGTCGGTAGCCGAGATATCAAAGCCGCAATTTTTCAAAAAGCCTGTGGAAAGCTGGGGCTTGGGTGTGCGCGTAATTACCGGTGAGAATTCTTTGCCTGTGGGGGCGTATGGCTGGAGCGGAGCTTACGGAAGCCATTTTTGGATAGACCCCTGCAACCGAATAGTCGGTATATATATGAAAAATTCGTGGTATGACGGCGGAAGCGGAGCGATCACGTCTAAGAATTTTGAGAAGGACGTGTATTCCGCGCTGAATTGTAATTGACAAAAATTAATACGGAAAGGCTCGTACACTTAAGGGCAGTTTTGAAGATCCAACAGAATACGATACCTACCGACAGAAAAAGGACGGAGAGTGCAAAAGCACTCTCCGTCCTTTTTCTTGATAAGCGCTGAGTTTGTGTCCATAAATGCGAAAAGGGAAAGTAAACGTCACTTGCCCAAAAGGGCAAACTTAGCGTTTATCATCCTCAAGTGCCATATCGAGAACCTTTTGAACGGCCGCGGCGTCAGAAATGTTCGGGCAGGCGTCTCTGCCGTCGTGTACTGCCGAGAGGAAGGAATACATACTGTGAAGATGTCCTCGAAGCCAGCCGACAGATGCCTTGAACGAGGGGAAGATGCCTCCCGGGAGGTCGTATCTTCCGCAACATTCTATACGGGTGTATCCTCTGTCACCTCCAAAGCTTCCCGACGGAGCTGTGGCGTCGTAGAAATATAGCCAGTTGGGATTCATAAGCTCAAATTTTATCGATCCCTTTTCGCCGTAGACCGAGAAATTAAGCTCGTCATTCGCGCCGACGGCAAGCTTGCTTGCCTCAATAGTGCCGACAGCGCCGCCCGCGGTCTTGCATATCATATAGAAGGCCTCGTCGGCGTTTGTCTGCCATCTCTCGCCCGTCATTCCTTTTCTTTCGGGAAAGGCTATTTGCGAGCTTGCCTTTACCGAGGATATCTCACCGCAAAGATAATATATCATATCGACCGCGTGAGAGCCGAGGTCAAACAGAGTTCCCGCACCGCAGATATCCTTGTTTTGCTTCCAACCCGCATTTTTGTCGGGGTCTGTCGCGCTTGCGTGCAGATATTCGCATCGGAAGCTGATTATTCTGCCAAGCCGTCCCTCGTCTATAAGCTGCTTTGCGCGCATAACGGCAGGGACGAATCGATTGTTGAATACTATCTGAGCCGTGATATTCCTGGCCTTTGCCAAGGCCTCTATTTCCGCCGCCTGCTCGTAGCTTATACAAAGCGGTTTTTCGCAATAGATATGCTTGCCTGCCGCGATCGCCTTTTTCAGCGTTTCGTAATGATAGATATTCGGTGTACAGATGTCGATTATATCTATCTGTGGGTCGTTTATCAGCTCGTCCTCATCCTTTGCGGCGCGGACGCTGAGAAACTCCGCAGCCTTTTCGGTGGTCTCGGGACGGCTTGCGCAGACTCCGCCTATCTTTGCGTCAAAGGGAAGGTCACGGTAAAAATATTTGAGGTTGTCAATACACCAAGAATGTGTCTTACCCATAAAGCCAAAGCCTATAAGTCCTATGTTCATATGAAATCGTTCCTTTTTCGATGTTTTTTATATATTGAATTATACCTTAATTATTTATCCTTGTCAAGTGAGTAAAAATTTTCAAAAGTTATTGACAATGCGATTTATAAGTGTTAGAATAATCTTACTGAAAGTTCGTTCAAACAAACATTTTATGAAAGAGAGAAAATTATTATGAGAGCAGGCTTTGCGGAAGTTGATATAACTCCAAAACCTGGCAATATGCCGGGGCAGTTTTCGATATTTAAGTCTACCGAAGGAACTATCGGCGGATTATTTGCAAACGCGGCTGCGTTTACAAGCGGAGAAAATTCGGTTATCTTAGTATCGGTAGATGCGCTTTTTGTCAGCGTGGAGCAAACGAATGAAATAAGAAAGAGCGTTTTTGAGGCTACGGGCGTTCCTTGTAAAAATATATTGGTTGCGGCTACTCATACTCATACTGGTGGACCTGTTTGTATTAAAACATGGGGCACACCTGCAGATCACGAGGGCGCGAAGCTCACTACGAGAGGAATAATCGAGGCGGCTATCTCGGCTTGGAACAACAGACAGACGGTGAAGATAGGTACAGGAAAGACCTACGACACAAGATTCAGCTTTAACAGAGATTACTGTATGGACGACGGCTTTATAAGAACAAACGTAGGATATGCAAAAGCGCCTAATATCAGGGGACGCGCGGGCGGAGTTGATTATGCCGTGAACGTTATGAGAGTTGACGATATGAGCGGAAAAGCAAAGTGTTTCGTTGTCAATTACGCAAACCATCCTGATAACGAGCCTTTCCCCAGAAACAAGTACTCTGCGGACTATATCGGATATATGAGACGAGAGCTTAAGAGAATATACGGTGACGACGTTATAGTTCTTTACTTTAACGGAACTGCGGGCGACATAAACGCGGCAGATTTTTGGCATAAGACTGACGTCTTTTACAGGAGTGAAGGCAAAAATTCTCCTAAGTATATCGGAGAAGGAATTGCTGAGGATGTTGTGAATATGAACATTGTTGCCGACACCGAGGATATGTTTATATCGGCGGTATCAAAGGAATACACGGTAAAAACAAGAAAGCCCACCGAGACAAATCTTGCTTGGGCAGCGTCGGTTAAGGATAAAATGGAAACGGGCGAGCTTAGGGATTACGAGGAGGCTTATGCCGAAACCTATCTTTCCTATGATGAGGCTGAATGGCCCGAGACCGAGGAAATGGAGATACATACCATAAGACTTGGTCCTTGGACTATCGTAGGTCTTGGCGGCGAGATATACACCGACATTGGACTCAGAATAAAGCGTGATTCTCCTTATGAGAATACCCTCGTATTCTCACTTACGAACGGGGGTCACGGATATGTCCCGACCGACTATATTCTTGACTCCAAGGCGTATACCGCAAAGTGGGGAAGATACATTGCTTATGTTGGATACGGTACGGCTGATACGCTTGTTGAAAAATCTGTTGAGCAGCTCGCAGATATGAAAAAGGAAGAGAATTAACAGTGATATGATTTTTGAGACCGACTCGCTTTGAGTCGGTCTCGTTTTCTCAAAGTATAAAATTAAGATTAAAATCGTACAAAGATTAGGCGATGGGAAGCGGGTTTTCTTTAAAGAAGGTAGTATTTTATACAAAACGAGTGAAATATTGTACACATTTTAAAGGAAAAAGATGTATAATAAAGGATAATAGGGAAGCTGTGTCTTTTTTTAGATATAGCTGTGAAAATAAATGGATAAAGAGGGTGTAGTTATGAAGGCAATTATCAATACTAACATCGTAATGCCGGATCATATGATAGCAAACGGCGCTATCGTTATGGACGGAGAAAAAATAGTTGACTTTGGAAAAAATATTAAGGTGGGTTCTGCCGAGTGCATCGATGCCGAGGGAATGTTTACAGGCCCCGGACTTATCGATATACATCTTCATGCTTGCGGAAACAAGTTTTTCTATGAAGAGCCTGCCGAGGCGGCAAGAGTCGCGCTTGAGCACGGCGCTACCGATATTCTGCCCACACTTTATTTCTCTGCTAATGAAGAGGAGCTTATCCGTCAGGCTAAGTACATAATCGAGACAAGAGATGCGGGAAATATGCCGAATATGATAGGATTTTATATGGAAGCGCCTTATATGAATCCTAAATTCGGAGCGGACAGAGAGAATAATCCTTGGAAGGGCGATATTCGCAGAGAGGATTATATAAAGCTTCTTGATTCTATTGGAGACACCGTAAGAGTTTGGGGTGTTGCTCCCGAGAGAGAGAACATAGAAATGTTTGTAAAGGATGCGCTCAGCGCAAATCCCAACGCGGTATTCTCTGTCGCTCACAGTGAGGCGGATCCCTATCAGGTGGCGAGTCTCAAGAAGTACGGACTCAAGCTCGCAACTCACCACACGAACGCTACGGGAACGCTTAACAAATATCCCGAGTGCCGCGGTGTTTGCGTTGACGAGGCTGTATGGTATAACGACGATATATATGCCGAGCTTATATGTGACAGGATAGGTATCCACGTTGATCCTTATATGCTCAGACTTGTAAAGAAGATAAAGGGTAATGACAAGATAATCCTTATCTCAGACGCTTATGTAAGTGACGGACCTGTTCCTCCCGGATATGACGGAGTTGATGATATCGGCTTTGACAAGATGGGTGAGATAGCAGGCTCTAAGATAGTTCTCGCGGGCGCTTGCCGCAATATGATGTTCCATACGGGCGCATCTCTTTGCGAGGTATTCAAATATGCGTCTACCAACCCCGCAAAAATGCTCTCTCTTACAGACAGAGGAGAGATCGGCGTAGGAAAGCTTGCTAACCTTATAATTACCGACGCACTGTTTGACGTAAAGCACGTCTTTTTGAAAGGAAATCAAATCAAATAAAGGTTTGAATATAAAAATAAAAAATAATTATAAAAAGGAGAAAAATAATGAGTAAGTTTATTACTGATCCCGCAACGAAGTTCGATTTTCAGCCTCACGAGTTTGTTCCCTTTAAGGACAAAGCGGTTTGCGACTATGTTCGTAGCCTCAGCGGCAAGGATCTCGAAAAGAGAGAAGCTTGGTGGCACCCCGAGTTTGAAGTAAAGGTTATGATGAACCCCCATCCCGTTCTCATCTCCACCCTCTTCACACGTCTTAAGGCTGCAAGCGAGGCAGGAAAGAGCTTCACAATGATCCTCGGTAACCCCGAGCCCGATACCTACATTCCTCTCGCACAGCTCATCAACTACTTCAAGGTTGACTGTTCCAAGGTTCACCTTGTTGCAGAGGACGAGTGGGCAGACCAGGACGGAAATATCGCTCCCATTACATACGAGGCAGGCTTTGCTCACTCTATGATCAAGTACCTCTACAACCAGATCGACGAGAAGCTCCGTATGCCTATGGAAAACGTTCACTTCCCCACAAACGCAAACATCAAGGATTACTCCAAGATCATTGACGATATAACCGAGGGAACAGGTGCTGATATCGCATCCACATCTCCCGGATGGGCAGGACACATGGCATTCGTTGATCCTATTCCCGAGTTCATCGGCAGTGGTGACATCGAGGAGTGGCTCAACCAGCCCGCACAGATCGTTAAGCTCCACCCCATGACCATTATGCAGAACTCCCTCAACGGTACGTTCGGTCAGTCGGGCGACATCGCTAATGTTCCTCCTTGCGCAGCAACCATTGGTCCTCTCGACGTAATGCGCGCTAAAGAGAGAATAGAGGTTCACGCACTCGCAACCTGCGGAACATTCTCTTCTTGGCAGAGAATGACATCTCGTCTCTGCACACACGGACCTATCACTCCTTACCTCCCCAGCTCTATGCTTCAGACAAAGAAGACTCAGGTCTACATCAGCGAAGAGCTCGCAGCTCCGTTCGAGTGCTGGGAAAAGGTTGGATATTAATCCGATACTGCTTAAAAATAAGACCATCGAGAAATCGGTGGTCTTATTTTCTCATTTAAAGCCCTCAAGTAACTTTTCGAGCGCGGTTTTTTCTATTCTGCTGACGTATGAACGGGAGATCCCGAGAAGTAAGGCGACCTCGCGCTGTGTCATAGGCTCTTTGCCTCCGAGTCCGTAGCGCATAGTAATTATCTGTCGTTCTCTCTCGTCAAGCAAGGTATTTACAAATCTCAGAGCCTTTTGTGAGGATATCTTTCTCTCTATCTCTCCCGTAATGCTCTCGTCAGAGCTTATTACGTCTATGTAAGTAAGCGGGTTTCCGTCCTTGTCGATGTCTATCGTTTCGTTGAGAGATATTTCGGCAGAAAGCTTTTTTTGTGAGCGAAAATACATAAGTATCTCATTTTGAATACATTTTGTCGCGTATGTGGCAAAACGTGCGCCGTTGGCTGTCTGAAAGGAATCAACGGCTTTAACAAGACCTATTACCCCTACCGATACAAGATCCTCTTGGTTTTTGCTTGAAGCGTAATATTTTCTCACTATGTGCGATACGAGTCTGAGGTTGTGTAATATCAGCTCCTGTCTCGCGTTTTCGTCGCCCGTCTCAAGAAGCTTGAAGTACTCTGCCTCTTTTTGCGGCGTCAGCGGTGGCGGAAAGTTTTGCGGTGTGTTGAGCCCGAGTATCAGATGGATAAGATTTGAAAACATAGACAGCATCGAAGTTAGCATATTGTCCTCCAAAAAAGTTTTTCACTATGTATATATGCCGTATAATTAAAATAAATCCTAAAAGAGCTTGTATTTTGGAAAACAAGAGTTGACAATTTGTGTGTAAAATCGTATAATTTACTTGTTAGAATTTTGTGTATATTATGGAGGGGTAATATGAATAAGCTTATTGGAAACGCGATAGTAGGTCAGTCGGGAGGCCCTACGGCTGCTATAAACGCAACTCTCGCGGGTGTTATCTGCGGAGTTATGAAGACCGAGGAGGCTAAGGCGTGCGTAAACAAGCTTTACGGGATGAAAAACGGTATAGAAGGACTTCTTAAGGAGGATATTATCTCTCTCAAGGAGATATTTGAGGACGAGAAGAATATATTTGCTCTCAAGCACACCCCTGCCGCGGCTCTCGGAAGCTGCCGCAAAAAGCTTCCCGATCTCGAGACGGGAATAGAGACCTACGAGAAGATACTTGAAATATTCAAGAAATATGATATAAGATATTTCTTCTATATAGGAGGAAACGATTCTATGGATACCGTTGCTAAGCTCTCGAAGTTTATGGAGTCGAGAAATTACGATATGAGAATACTCGGTATTCCGAAGACAATTGACAACGACCTTGTTGCAACAGACCATACCCCAGGCTTTGGAACTGCTGCTAAGTTTATAGCTACCACTATTCAGGAGATCATCCGTGACTGCGCCGTATACCGTGTGCCCGCGGTCACTGTCGTTGAGATAATGGGAAGAAACGCGGGTTGGCTTGCGGCAGCGGCTGACGTTGGAAAGTTCGTTGGCGCGGATTCTCCCGACGCTACCTATTTTCCTGAAAGAGATTTCGATATGGATAAGTTCTACGCTGACGTTGAGGCGGCTCTCGCAAAGCATCCGAACGTTGTGATAGCTGTTTCCGAGGGCATCAGGTTCGCTGACGGAAGATACGTTGGCGAGGGTCAGCAGAGCGGAGCTGTTGATGTGTTCGGACACAAATATCTCTCGGGCGCTGCAAAGGTGCTTGAGAACGCCGTCAAGGAGAGGTTTGGCTGTAAGGTCCGTTCTATTGAGCTCAGCCTTCCCCAGAGATGCGCGGCGCATCTCGGCTCGAAGACCGACCTTGATGAGTCGGTAGAGCTTGGAAGCGCGGCAGTCGTTGCGGCTTGCGAAGGAGTGAACGGAGAAATGATGCTTTATAAGCGCGCTTCCTCGAAGCCTTACGTATGCGAGTTTGGACACAGCGATGTTTCTTCTATCGCTAACGAGGTCAAGGCTCTTTCTGACGAATATATCAACGATACGGCAAACGGAATCACCGAGGCGTGCGCTGAATATATCCTTCCTCTTATAGAGGGAGAGGCATATCCCGAGTATAATAACGGTATTCCCAAATTCTTTGTTTTCTGAGCTGACTTTTAAGAGAATATAATTTGTAAATTTGCGCATAATAACCCTTGAATATCTTTTTGGGGGTCGTTATGCGCAAGCTTTTTTTAGATTACAGGCAGAACGTAAAATATTTTGATAATAAGTTTTGTGTGAATGAAAATTTCGACGTTATAAAGAAGGTACTCAAGATAGGTGACGGAGAAATATCATTATATTATATAGACGGATTTGTTAAGGATACGGTGATGCAGAAGCTGATGATGCATTTTCTGTCTGTCGAGAAGCTACCAGAGAGCGCGCTCGAATTTATGCAGAAGAACGTTCCTTACGTTGAGACCGACGTGAGCGAGGACGTCGAGCTTATGATACAGATGGTGCTGTCGGGCGCTACGCTTATGATAGGCTCTAGCTTTGGTGCGTCGGGAATAATCATCGATTCGAGAACTTATCCGGGCAGAGATGCCGAAGAGCCGCAAGGCGACCGAGTTATGAGAGGGTCGCGCGACGGATTTGTGGAAACTCTTATATTTAACACCGCTCTTATCAGGAGAAGAATAAGAGACGTTTCGCTTACAATGAAATATGTCACGGTAGGCTCGGAATCCAAGACCGATATAGTTGTTTGCTATATGAAGGGGAAGGCTGATGAGGAGTATGTAGAGGAGCTTACCGAGCGCTTGCGTTCGATAAAGACTAAGTCTCTCACGATGGGCGCTCAATCACTCGCTGAATGTCTTATCAAGACCCGATGGTACAATCCCTTTCCGAAGATACGAATGACGGAACGTCCCGACTCCGCCTCGGCGCAGATACTTGAGGGAAGCGTGGCGATAATTATGGACAACTCTCCCGAGGTTATGATACTTCCGTCGTCTATATTCGACTTTATGCAGGAGACCAATGATTTTTATTTTCCGCCGCTGACGGGAACTTATATAAGGATAGTGCGCTATACCGTGTTTCTGATGACCTTGTTTGTGACTCCCGTCTGGTATCTTTTTATGCAGTATCCCGATATGATTCCCGAGTGGCTCAGGTTTATAGTTCCCGAGAACTCGGCAAGGATTCCCATAATATTTCAGCTTTTCTTGGTCGAGTTTATAATCGACGCGCTTCGTCTGGCGTCTACCAATACCCCCGATATGCTTGCAAACTCTCTTTCGGTGGTTGGCGGACTTATACTCGGGGATTTCGCCGTAAGCATAGGTTGGCTTATACCCGAGGTCATACTTTATATGGCGTTTGTGGCTATTGCGAACTTCACTCAGAGAAGCTACGAGCTGGGATACGCCTTCAAATTCTTGAGAATGCTGCTTCTTTTGCTGACGGCAATATTTAAATTCTGGGGATTTGTTGCGGGATGCGTTCTTATATTTGTACTCCTTATTACCAACAAGACCGTAAACGGAAAGAGAAGATATCTGTATCCGCTTATCCCTTTCAATGGAAGAGCATTCCTATCGCTTGTCGTGAGAGTGAAAAAGAAGGATTTTTATAATTGATAAAGACTTTTAACAATGTGTTTAAGACTCGCCCTTGCTAAAAAAGGCGAGTCTTTTGCAAGTTTAGATTGATTTCGGACTTAAAAATATATTTAAAATATAATTTTGGCTAAACTGTATGAAAAAATATTGATTTTTTCAAAAAAAGCTAAAACAGGGAAGAAAAAATTCAAAAAAATCCTTGCCAAAATAGCATTTTTTAATAAAAAACGGCTGTTTTTGTGAAAAATGTATATAAAATGCATATATTTTACTTGATAATTCTATGTTTTGACTATGAAAAAAATATTGATTATCGGACGATAATATGTTATAATCTAAAGGCTTGATATGCGATGAAACGAGAGGTTGCTATAACTATGCTCACTGCGTAGTATAGGGAATTTTCGTGGAGTATGTCCGTTTTAACCGGGCGACAGCAGTCTTTAAAACACGTGAGTGTGTGATTGATGTCCTTTATTTTCCCGGAGGTTGTATGGCAGATGCTGATGCGCTACAATTCCGGTTTTTAAACGGAGCACAAAGAAACACACGGAGCAGTGTTAGAGAGAATGCGCCCCCTAAAAACGAATCCGCGTATGCAAAAGTTACTCATTATATTATATACGCGGGCGAAAATCTTAAAAGGAGGCAAAAACAGTGGCAGTCAAAGAAAAGATCAGAGTAAGACTGAAGAGCTACGATCACACGCTCATCGATGCAGCAGCAGAGAAGATCGTTGAGGTAGCAAAGAGAAACGGCGCAACGGTTTCCGGTCCTATCCCGCTTCCCACCGACAAGGAGATAGTTACTATTCTTCGCGCGGTACACAAGTACAAGGATAGCCGTGAGCAGTTTGAAATGCGCACACACAAGAGACTCATTGATATCATGAAGCCGTCGCAGAAGGTTGTTGACGCTCTCATGGGCATTGAGCTTCCCGCCGGTGTTGAGATCGAGGTAAAACTTTAATCGAGTTTGATCAAGCATCTCATCTCACTCAAACAAAGATAACAGCCGTTGCCATTATTTTCGGCAGTTCGGTAACTTTGTAAATCATGTTGGCGCGCGAGATGCGCAGTCAACCAATAATTTACAGGAGGAAAAAGAAAATGAAAAAGGGTATTATCGGAAAGAAGATCGGTATGACTCAGATTTTCGACGAGGTCGGAAACGTTATCCCGGTTACGATAATCGAAGCAGGTCCTTGCTGCGTAGCGCAGAAGAAGACCAAAGAGACAGACGGTTATGATGCTGTACAGCTTGGTTTCCAGGATGTAAAGGAAAAGCACATGACAAAACCTGAGATCGGACACTTTGCAAAAGCAGGCGTTAGCGCCAAGAAGCACCTCAAGGAGTTCCGCCTTGATGATTGTTCCGCAATCAACGTTGGCGATGTTATTACCGCCGATACCTTCGCGGCAGGCGAAAAGGTCGACGTAACGGGTATAACAAAGGGACGTGGATACACCGGTGCGATCAAGAGATGGAATCTTCACAAGCTCCGTATGACACACGGCGTAGGCCCTGTGCATCGTCAGTCGGGTTCTATGGGTGTTATCGACCCTGCGAGAATCTTCAAGAACAAGAAGATGGCAGGTCAGTACGGTAACGAGCAGGTTACTGTTCTCAATCTTAAAATAGTAAAGATCGATGTTGAGAAGAATCTTATCGCTATCAAGGGCGCTGTTCCCGGTGCAAAAGATGGCATAGTATTCATCAGAGACTCGGTTAAAGCATAAGCGGAAGGGGGAAATAAAAAATGCCAAACATTAAAGTAATGGATATGACCGGCAAAGAAGTCGGCGAAATGACTTTGTCCGATGCTATATTCGGAGCAGAAGTAAATGAGGCTGTCCTCCATGCTGCTGTAAGAACTTATCTTATGAATCAGAGACAGGGCACACAGTCCACTCTTACCCGCAGCGAAGTTTCCGGCGGCGGTAAGAAGCCCTGGAGACAGAAGGGTACAGGAAGAGCTCGTCAGGGTTCGACCCGTTCTCCCCAGTGGACACACGGCGGAATCGCTCTTGGCCCGAAGCCCAGAGATTACCGTCTTGCAATGAACAAGAAGACAAAGAGAGTTGCTCTCTTTAGCGCACTTTCTGCTAAATTCGCAGCAGGCGAGATCATCGTAGTTGACGACATCAAGCTCGAGTCCTACAAGACAAGCGAGATGGCTAAGATGCTCAAGGCTCTCGGTTGTGAGAAGGAAGTTACCAAGACATACAAGGTAACCACTGTTGAAAACGGTGAGGCAGTAAGAGAAAGAAAGACAAGAACAGCTGTTGTTCCTCAGAAGGCTCTCGTTGTTCTCGGCGGACTTGACAAGGTAGTTGTTAAG
>JAZSBF010000095.1:0-7268 GCA_045602205.1 Eubacteriales bacterium | reverse complement strand
GTACTTGTCGTATAATATAATTTACATTTGTATATTTAACTGATTATGAGAGGCAAAGATACGTACAAAAAACAAGATCTTCACACACACTCAACCTTCTGCGACGGAAAGGATACCCCCGAAGAAATGATCCTCGAAGCCCTCGACCGCGGCTTTGATTCTATTGGATTTTCAACACATTCTTACGTAAGCTGCTCCTATTTCGGAATCGTAACGCTTGAAAAAATTGAAAATTACAAAAAAGAGATACTCCGTCTGAAAGAAAAATACAAGGGAATAATCGATATTTTTCTCGGAATCGAATACGATATTTATTCAGACCAATCCCTCGATGGCTATGAGTATTCGATAGGCTCGGTACACTACCTCAAGACCGAAGAAGGCAGAAAGACCTTCGATATCGATCTTGCAGGTACTATCGAGTATATCAACAAATACTACGGCGGCGACGGTATGCGCTTTGCAAAGGCTTATTACGAGGCAATGGCAAGCGCCCCCGAGTACGGTAATTTTGATATTATCGGTCCTTTGACCTGCTTGCAAAAAACAACGATAAGGGCAGATTCTTCGACGAGGACTCCAAGGAGTATAAGGATCTCGGCTTTGAAGAGCTATCCATGCACTCAAGGGCAAGATACCACTTTTTGAGGTAAATACGGGAACTATTTCAAGAGGATATAAAAAATCCCCCTATCCGCAGATGGAGTTTCTTAAGGAATTCCGCAAAAACGGATTTGGCGCTACTATAAGCTCGGACTGCCACGACAAAAGAGTCCTTGACTGCTATTTTGAAGAGTCCAAGGAATTGCTCCGCGAGGCAGGCTTTAAATCAAGATTTGTGCTTACAGCAAACGGATTTGAGGAGGTCGCGCTGTGAACGCCATTACGGTAGTTATACTTATATTCTCCATGCTCGGCGCGCTTGACAGAATTTTTGGAAACAAATTCGCTCTTGGCGCAGAGTTTGAGCGAGGCTTTCAGCTTTTCGGAGCGATGGCGCTTTCTATGATAGTCGGAAAGCTTGTTGCGGGAGTAGCGTCGGTCGTCCTTGCTATGTTCTTGTATAAGGGAGATAAAGAGGACAAAAAAGATACCAACACAACAGAAGAAATCGCAGAAATAAAAGAAGGCTGAGACTCAGCCTTCTTTGTTTTTCTCGTAAATCGAGAATATTAAGTCTGTATTAATTTGGAAATATTTTTTGTTTTTTATTGAA
This sequence comes from Eubacteriales bacterium, assembly GCA_045602205.1. Lineage (GTDB taxonomy): Bacteria > Bacillota > Clostridia > Oscillospirales > CAG-272 > HGM12713. Next base: position 6,052 of record JAZSBF010000095.1, on the reverse strand, counting down.
TTATATCGCAATATATGTTATAATAGTTGCAACAGAAACTGTTGCAAGAGCAACGACTCGCCTTTGGAGGTCTAAAATGTTAAAATTTATGAAGATGCTTAATAATATAAGCCGCTCTCAAGCTGTATTCAGGCAAAGCAAGATATCATCGACCGATCTGCAATCCGCGCACTATGCGTTTGTCCTCGCGATATGCCGTGAGCCAGGAAGGTCGCAAGAGGAGATAGCGCGCGAGCTTTGCATCAATAAAAGCACTGCCGCAAGAAATCTTAATTGCCTTGAGGAAAAAGGCTATATAACAAGAAATGCGCTGCCTAATGACAGGCGACAGTTCGCTGTTTATCCAACCGAAAAAATGTTATCCGTATTGCCTGAAATAAGAATGGCTTCGCGCGAATGGATGGCGCTTATTTCGGAAGGAATTCCCAAGGATGAGCTCTCTGTCTTCAACTCGGTCCTTGAACGTATGCAAGAACGGGCAAGAATAATCATTGAGTCGCAAGAGGAGATCAAATGAAGTGGATATTTAAATATTTAGCGCCTATGCGCGTAAGGATCGCCGTTGGAACTACTATTAAGGTCATTGGCACACTGTCAGAGCTTATGATCCCGTTCCTTCTCTCGTACATACTTGAATTTGTTATAGTCAAGAATGATATAACCAAGATATTGCTTTACGGCGTGCTTATGGCAATATGCTCGGTCATTGCGTGTCTTGGAAATATCATAGCCAATCGAATGGCGGCAAAGACGACAATGATGTTTTCAACAAGTATGAGAAAAAATCTTTTTTCAAAAACGCTCAACCTGTCCGCGCGAACTACGGACAAGTTTACAATTCCCTCTCTTGAGGCGAGGATCACATCCGATACCTACAACGTGCAGAACTTTATCGGTATGATACAGAGAATGGGAATTCGCGCTCCTATTCTTTTGCTTGGCGGCACAGCCATAACTATGTTGATGGATATGAAGCTTGCTTTGGTTATGATCGCCACTCTGCCGCTGATATTTCTTGTTGTATACACTATTTCCCGTAAGGGAGTTCCGCTCTATTCAAACGTTCAGCAATCGGTAGACGGCATGGTGAGAGTCGTTCGTGAGGACGCGCAAGGAATTAGGGTAATAAAAGCGCTCTCAAAGATAGATTACGAGAACCGTCGCTACGATGTGGCTAATATGAAGCTTAGAAAAAATGAGACGAAGGCGGGAATCATAACGGGAATCGTCAATCCTGTTATGACGCTTTTGATGAATATGGGTATTGTTGCGGTCATCGCTGTCAGCGCCTATTTTGTTTCAAAAGACCAATCCTCCGCCGCAACGGTCATTGCCTTTATGCAGTATTTTACCCTCATATCTATGGCAATGATGTCACTCTCAAGAATGTTTGTTATGTATACGAAATGCGCCGCATCCGCTAAGCGTATATCCTTAGTCATGGAAAGCGAAAGCGAGCTTAAGACGCTCGAGGACGACGGCAAGGGAGATCCCGACCTTCATATTTCCTTCGAGAACGTCAGCTTTTCCTACCTCGGTAAAGCAGATAATATTAAGAACGTCTCATTCTCCTTGAAAAAGGGAGAGACGCTTGGTATCATCGGCGCTACGGGAAGCGGAAAGTCCACACTTATCCGTCTTCTCATGCGTTTTTACGATACGGGAAGCGGAACGATACGCATAGGCGGCAGAGATATTCGCTCCTATACAAAGCAGGAGCTGACCGCAATGTTTGGCGTCGTTTTTCAGAACGATTTTCTGTACGCCGCTTCGATAGAAGAAAATATCCGCTTCGGACGTGATATCTCAGACGAGGATATTGTTTTTGCGGCGAAGATAGCGCAGGCGCACGACTTTATTTCGTCCTTTTCGGACGGCTATTCTCACGCCGTCTCTACGGGCGGAACGAATTTGTCGGGCGGTCAGCGCCAACGAGTGCTGATTTCCCGCGCGATAGCGGGACAACCCGAAATTTTAATACTTGACGACGCTTCTTCGGCGCTTGACTATAAAACAGACGCTAATTTGCGCAAAGCGCTTTCAAAGTCGCTTCCAAATTCTACCGTTATAACAGTCGCGCAGAGAGTAAGCTCGGTCAAAAGCTGCGATCTGATACTCGTAATAGATAAGGGCGAGATCATCGGATGCGGAAAACACGAATATCTTATTGAGAATTGTGTTCCATACAAGGAAATAAGCGAGTCTCAGATGGGAGGTGCTTTCATTGAAGACTGAATTAAACAGCAAAAAGAATGATACTCTAAAAAAGAGATCAAAAAAAGGCATCTTTTTAAGGCTGAGGAAATACGTACTGCAGCAATGGCCGTTGTTCATCATCGCATTGATACTTACGCTCTTAGCCAATCAGTTATCGCTTCTCGGACCGAGATATTCGGGAGCTGCAATTGACGCTATCGAATTTGAGGGCGGAGTAAACTTCCCTGTCGTTTGGGAAAACGTCACACGTATGATCATCTGCTACGCCGTGTCGGCAGTGCTCTCCTATATCCTCTCTGTGGTGATGATACATCTGAGCCAACGTATCATATACAAGATGCGCAAGCAGGTGTTTGAAAAGCTTACCACACTCCCCGTAGGCTATTTTGACACACACGCAACAGGAGATATCATCAGCCACCTCTCCTACGACATCGACACCATCAACAGCACGCTCTCGCACGACCTTATCCAAGTTATGACCAGTCTCTATACCGTCATCGGTTCTCTTATATTTATGTGGAAAATATCAAAGCCGATGATACTTATCTTTGCTTTGACAGTTCCCGTCTCCATTCTTATAACTCGTTACCGCTCTAAAGTGGTCAGACCGCTTTTCCGTAAGCGAGCAAAAAAATACGGAGAGCTTAACGGCTATGCCGAGGAAATGCTGACAGGCTCGCGCACGATCTCAGCATATGGAAGACAGGAGGAGATGTCCGCTCGCTTTAATAAAATAAACGACGAGGCAATGGATGCCTTCTACAAAGCAGAGTATCAGGGAGCGTTCCTCTTCCCAACGATAAACCTTATTAATAATATTTCTCTGACTCTTGTGGCTGTTATGGGCGGAATACTGTATATGTATTCTCAAAACGGAACGATACTTGCCGCCTCCGCATTTTTCATAACGCTTGGCGGCGTTGCTCAGTTCGTTCAGTATTCACGAAAATTCGCAGGACCTATCAACGAGTTTTCCAATATCCTGCACGAGTTTCAATCGGCATTTTCAGCGGCTGAGCGAGTCTTTGCCATACTTGACGAGCAGCCCGAAAAGGAAGATGCGCCCGACGCAAAGAGCTTTACCGACGTAAAGGGAGACGTTTATATCAAAGACGTGACCTTTGGTTATACCGAGGATAAAACGATACTCAAGAACGTTACGGTAAATGCGAAGAAGGGACAGACGGTTGCTATCGTTGGACCGACAGGCGCGGGAAAAACAACTATCATAAATCTGCTTATGCGCTTTTATGATCAGCAAAGCGGAGAGATACTTATGGACGGAATTCCGTCGATAGACATCAAGCGTGAGGATCTGCGCCTTGCCTTTACTATGGTATTGCAGGACACGTGGCTGTTCTACGGAACGATATATGACAATATAGTATACGGTAGAGAGGGCGCAACTCCCGAGGAAGTATATGCTGCGGCACAGTCAGCAAAGATCGCGTCATACATCGAGGGATTGCCAAACGGATACCAGACCATGCTCTCAGATGACGGAATAAATATTTCCAAGGGTCAAAAGCAGCTGATCACGATTGCCCGAGCATTTCTTTCAAAAGCTCCGATCCTGATATTGGACGAGGCTACGTCCAATGTCGATTCACGAACCGAAATACAAATACAAAACGCAATGAACGAGCTGATGAAGGATAAGACCTGCTTTATTATCGCGCACAGACTCTCGACCATTCAAAACGCAGATACTATCCTTGTCGTTAAGGATGGAGAGATCATAGAACAAGGAAGCCACAACGAGCTTATTCAAAAGGGCGGATTTTATCATTCCTTGTATCACTCACAGTTTTCATAATAATTGCATATCCATACCGCTTCATTGTGAAACGAAATACAACATATAACAAATACAAGGAGGAAAGATTATGAAAATACAATTTATAGGAGCTGCCCACGAGGTTACAGGCTCTTGCACCTTACTCAGCGTTGGCGACTATCAGTATTTGATCGACTGCGGAATGGAGCAAGGAGCTGATGTCTTTGAAAACGTAGACCTGCCCATTATTCCGTCCAAAATCGACGCAGTGTTTTTGACACACGCGCATATTGACCATTCGGGAATGTTGCCAAAGCTTTATAAGGACGGCTTTCGCGGCAAGATCTACGCCACGAAGGAAACAGCAAACCTTTGCGATATTATGCTCCGCGATTCCGCGCACATTCAGGAATTTGAAGCGCAGTGGCAGTCAAGAAAATCCGAGCGCGCGGGAGAGGGTGCGGTAGAGCCACTCTATAATATGAATGACGCCGTCGGAGCGCTCTCTCTTTTCCGTCCGTCAAATTACGCCGAAAAGATAGCCGTCTCGGAATGTGTCATTCTTCGTTTTACAGACGTCGGCCATCTGCTCGGCTCTGCATCGATAGAAATTTGGCTCTCCGAGAACGGCGAGGAGAGAAAAATAGTCTTTTCGGGCGACGTGGGCAACACAGATCAGCCCATCATCAAAGACCCTCAATACGTGGAAGAGGCAGATTATCTCGTTATCGAATCGACCTACGGAAACCGTCTGCACAAAAGATCGGGCGACGCCTTAGACGGCCTCGCGCAATATATTCAAAAGGCATTTAACCGTGGCGGAAACGTTATTATCCCATCCTTTGCGGTCGGCAGAACTCAGGAGATACTCTACGCCATTCGAGAGATAAAGCAAAAGGGCTTGGTAACAAAGCACGGCAATTTCCCCGTGTACGTTGACAGTCCCTTGGCGGTAGAGGCGACAGGGATATTCCTTCAGTGCGGACACGAGTGTCTTGACGAGGAAACGCTTGCCCTCGTAAAAAAAGGGGTAAACCCCATTTGGTTTGACGGACTGACCCTCTCGGTCACCGCAGACGATTCAAGGGCTATAAATGAGAACACAAGGCCAAAGGTCATCATTTCCGCGAGCGGAATGTGTGAAGCGGGACGTATACGCCACCATCTCAAGCACAACCTTTGGAAAAAGGAAAATATTATTCTCTTTGTTGGATACCAAGCGCAAAATTCTCTTGGCAGAAATCTCTTGAACGGCGCAAAAAAGGTCACCCTTTTCGGAGAGGAGATAGCAGTGCGCGCCGAGATCGCTCAGCTTCACGGCACTTCGGGACACGCCGACAGAGACGGACTTCTGCGCTTCGTTGAGGGCTTTAAGCAAAAACCGAAAACAGTTTACGTCAATCACGGCGACGAGGGCTCTTGCGAAGCCTTCAAAACTCTGCTTGAGGAAAAGGGCTATCACGCAGAGGCGCCATTCAGCGGAACGGAATATGATCTGATAACTAACAGAATGACCATCTATACCGACTCAGTGCGTGTTCGCAAGTCCCCCGCAACGACAGCGCGGGCAAAGGCGATCCACAACGAATTGAACGACGCTGCAGAGGAATTGCTCCGTTTGGCAAAGAGCCGAAACGGCTGTGCTAATAAGGACAACGCAAAGCTGACCGCGCAGATCCGCGCCCTCATCGATAAGTGGAAGTGATAAAAAGGTTAGTTGGTGTTAGGAGAGGGGACGTGAGAACCTTTTGAGGAAAGCTGCAAAGCCTGCGGCTTTGCGCCAAGTTTGCTTTGGCGGCTAAACACCGCCATTTTGCCATATGGCAAAAAACATCAAACATTGGATTGTTCTATGCTTGTATTGCTAAATAGGATATTTTTTCTCTAATGTAGCAACACGGCGGACCGCAGGCAGTGCCTGCCCCAGGCTTCGGGAGTCGTATGCTTTTAATTTCTATTTATCCCACGATGGTGAAATCTGCTATAAACACTCGTACCATAACCGCCGAGTTGCATTTTTATTATAAATTAAACGCTTTTCGCAATATGACCGCA
>JAZSBF010000094.1:0-23823 GCA_045602205.1 Eubacteriales bacterium | reverse complement strand
CAACACGGCGGACAGCAGGCAGTGCCTGCCCCCAGGCTTCGGGTGTCGCATATTTTAAGTTTCTGTTTATCACACGATGGTGAAATCTTCTATAAACACTCGTACCCTACCGCCGTGTTTCTTTTTGTTATAATCGCTTTTCGCAATATCACCACAACAGCAAAACAAGCGGTTTATCGCAGAAACGATTTAGCTAAAATCTTCGGGGCGCACGTAATAATGGGTATACGTGTTGATGTGAGAGGTGTGTCAAGAGAGGAGAGAGCTTTTTGTGCTCTTTCCTCTCTTGTTTTTCTTTGGTTACTTTCTGAAAATACAGAAAGTAACGAAAAAACCATCGTATATAAAATTTATGAATATCTATCACGGGTTGTGGTGGTGCCGACCCCTTACCGTGTATGATGCAGTTTAAAATAATCCCACCGCCGAGTTGCTTTATTATCTTTTGCCTGCTATAATTTAAAAATGAGCTAAAAGGGATAATTAGCAGTGTTTTCTTTTGCTTACTGTGAGTTGAAAATGAACTAAAAGGGGTAGTTAGCAGTGTTTTCTTTTGCTTACTTTTCTTTTTCAAAAGAAAAGTAAGGACTACTTGACTTTTTGGGGAGAAAAAGATATAATATAAAGAGGATTTGCATAGAAAGGCGGGATGAAGCTGTGAAAAATAATCTTCTCAGGGAAATAGAAAGCAAAATGACTTCTTTTTCAAAGGGACAAAAGCTGATCGCAAATTATATAAGCGAGAATTACGATAAAGCGGCGTACATGACAGCGGCAAAGCTCGGCTCGGTCGTAAAGGTATCGGAGTCCACCGTTGTGCGCTTTGCTATTGAGCTTGGATTTGATGGATATCCCGACCTTCAGCATGCGCTTCAGGAGCTTGTAAGAACAAGCCTTACCTCTGTTCAGAGAATGGAGGTCACAAATAGCCGTATAGGCGACGGAGACGTTCTCACGAGCGTACTTCTTTCGGACGCGGATAAAATAAGGCATACGCTTGAGGCGATAGATAAAGAGGATTTTGACAAGGCTGTTGAGAAGATAATCGGCGCAAGAACGATATATATTATGGGAATGCGCTCGTCAGCGACACTTGCGGGATTTCTTAACTACAACCTCAGAATGATATTTGATAATGTAAAGCTTGTCGATACCACATCGGTGAGTGAGATGTTTGAGGGGATAATGGGAATGAGAGAAGATGACGTTCTCGTGGCAATAAGCTTTCCCAGATACTCAAAGAGGATAATAAACGCGGTCGATTATGCCAAGCACGTTGGAACGAACGTTATCGCGATAACCGACAGCAAGATGTCACCGATAGCGCAGAACGCAAACGAGAAGCTTATAGCCAAGAGTGATATGGTGTCTTTCGTTGATTCGCTTGTCGCGCCGCTGAGCATAGTTAATGCGATAGTGGTTGCCGTGGCAAGAAAGAAACAGGATGAGCTTACGGTAAGACTTCGCAAGCTCGAGGAGATATGGGATGAATACGACGTCTACGACAAAACGCACAACTGAGGCAGGAGTCGTCGTTATCGGCGGTGGAGCGGCAGGAATGATGGCGGCAATAAGCGCGGCGGAGCTTGGCGCTGATGTTACTCTTATTGAAAGAAATGAGAGGTGCGGAAGAAAGCTTCGCATCACGGGCAAGGGAAGATGCAATATCACAAATGATTGCACTCCAAATGAATTTTTGCAGAACGTTCCGACAAATCCCAAGTTTTTGTATGCGTCACTTAACCGTTTTGACAGCTCGGATACAATGAGCTTTTTCGAGAGCTCGGGAGTGCCGCTTAAGGTCGAGAGGGGAAAACGGGTATTTCCTGTTTCCGACAGGGCTCTTGACGTGGTTGACGCTATGGTTAAGCGCTGCAAGGATAGCGGAGTCAAGATAATATGCGGCAGAGTCAATAAAATAGAGACCGAGGGCGGCAGAGTTTCGGGTGTCTGCTTTGACGGACGAAGAATTTCGGCGAAGGCTGTTATTTTGTGTACGGGAGGGAAGTCTTACCCGCTTACAGGCTCTGACGGAGACGGATACGGGCTTTCGGCGTCGCTTGGACACGAGGTCACGAAAATAATTCCGTCACTCGTTCCGCTTACCTCGAAGGACAGGGACTGCCAGAGAATGCAGGGGCTTTCGCTTAAAAATGTGGGTCTTGGCATCGTTGATACTTCAAAGGGAAAATGCGTTTACGAGGACTTTGGAGAAATGATGTTCACTCATTTTGGAATGACAGGACCTATGATACTCTCGGCGTCGGCTCATATAAAGGACGTTTCGTCGGGAATGTACGAGGCGGTCATCGACCTCAAGCCCGCGCTTGACGAGAAAACTCTTGACGCAAGGATACTTTCGGATTTCGCCAAATATAATAACAAGGATTTTATGAACTCGCTCGGCGATCTTTTGCCGCAGAAAATGATAGATATTGTGGTGGAGAGAAGCGGAATCGACGGAAGAAAAAAGGTTAATTCTGTCACGAGAGAGGAAAGACACGCTCTTTGCGACGTTATAAAGCGGTTTAAGGTCAGTATATCAGGATTTCGTCCGATAGAGGAAGCTATCATCACTAAAGGCGGAATATCGGTCAAAGAGATAAATCCCGGAACGATGGAGTCAAAGCTTTGCGGCGGACTTTATTTTGCGGGAGAGGTCATAGATGTTGACGCTTACACGGGCGGATTTAATCTTCAGATAGCATTTTCCACAGGAGTGCTTGCGGGAGAGAACGCGGCATATTCTGTTTTGTGATAGCGGAAATTTGGAAAGGAGAGAGGGAAGCATCTCAGATGAGAGCTTGCCCATACAGAAATTTATGATAAGAATAGCGATCGATGGGCCCGGCGGAGCGGGAAAAAGCACGGTAGCAAAGGCGGTTGCCGCAAAGCTTGGAATAATATACGTGGATACCGGAGCACTTTACAGAACGATAGGATATTACGTTAAGGGACAGGGGATAGATCCCCACGATGCCGACGCCGTTTCGGCTTGCTTGCCCGAGATAAATATCGAGGTGAGATACGAAAACGGAGTGCAGTGTGTATATCTTAACGGTGAAAATCCCGGGGAGGCGATACGTACCCCCGAGATGTCTATGTACGCCTCTGCCGTCTCGGCAATAGGAGCGGTAAGAAGCTTTTTGCTTGAGACACAGAAGGATATCGCGAGAAAAAACAGCGTTATTATGGACGGAAGAGATATAGGAACTGTAATTCTTCCCGATGCAGACGTAAAAATATTTATGACGGCATCGGCAGAGTGCAGGGCTACCCGCAGATACAAGGAGCTTTTGGCAAAGGGAGTAGAGGTCAAGTATGAGGACGTGCTCGCCGAGATGAACGAGCGCGATAAGAACGACAGCACGCGAGAGATAGCGCCCGCAACGGCAGCTCCCGATGCTATATTGCTCGACAACTCGGATATGACGCTTGAAGAAAATGTTCAGGCGGTCATTGAAATAGTAGAAAAAAAGACTAAAGCATAATAAGAGTTGCGGAATATCCGCAAGGAAAGGACGCATATCGTGAAAAAAAAGTCCGAAACAAGCAAAACTTATAAGGTTTGTTACGCCCTCTTTGCAAAAATAGTGGGTTGTTTGTTCAGAATAAAGGTCGTAAATCCCGAAAACGAGCCAGACGAGGGAAGATTTCTCGTTTGCTCTAATCATATAGCGGCATCGGATGCCGTTAAAATGTGTTATTCCTTCCGAAAGCATCAGGTAAGACTTATGGCAAAAAAGGAGCTCTTTAAGATACCGCTTCTGTCATCGCTTATCAAAATGCTCGGCGCTTTTCCTGTAGACCGTTCGGGAAGCGACGTGGGAGCGATAAAAAAGGCTGTGGAGATGCTGAAGGAGGGAAAGTGCGTCGGTATTTTCCCGCAGGGACACAGATATCCCTCTGTTGACCCGAGAGGCACAGAAACCAAGAATGGAGCGGCGCTTATAGCTACTCGCTCTGAGGCGGATATCGTTCCGATATACGTGTGGACAAAGAACAATAAGCCCCGAGTATTTAAGAGGACATACGTTATCATAGGAGAAAAAATTCCGTTTGAATCCTTGAATTACGACCCGAACGGAACAGGGGAATACAAGCGTATAACCGATACTGTTTTTGATAAGATATGCTCGCTTGGCGAGAGCTTTGACCCCGAGCAGTTCAAAAAAGGAAAGAAAAAATGAGTATTACAGTGGCAAAAAACGCGGGCTTTTGCTTCGGTGTGAAAAGAGCGACAGACCGGCTTGAAGCGGCGATAGAGGCAAAGGGCTGTGGCGAGAGGATATTCACTCTCGGAAATCTCATACATAACGATATTTATAACAGACAGCTTGCCGAAAAAGGAGTGCGTGTAATAAGTATCGAGGAGGTAGAGGGGATAGCCGCTACTGCCGATAGGGAGTCTCCCGTAACGGTTTTTGTGAGAGCACACGGAATACCAAAGCAAGACGAAGAGCTGCTCCGTAAGGTGTCTGAGGGTAACAGATATTTTAAATATGAGGATTGCACCTGCCCGTACGTGAAGAAAATACACAGGATAGCGTCGGAAAATTCGGGAGAGGATAAATTCTTTCTTCTTCTTGGTGCAAAAGAGCACCCCGAGGTCGTCGGCATAATGAGCTACGCCGAGTGCGAAAAGGCGGTATTTGCCGATTCGGCAGAGCTCGAAGAAATGATAAAAAGTGGAAAACTTGAAAATTTGAGTCAAAAAAAGCCGATAATTGCATCTCAAACCACACAAAAAACATCTGAATGGAAAAAAAGTCAGAAAATTTTCAAAAAACTATATACAAACGCTTCAATTTTTGATACAATATGTAGTGTTACTGAATTGAGGCAAAATGAGGCGGAGGAGCTTTCGCGTCAAAGTGACTTTATGATAGTCATTGGCGGAAGAGAGAGCTCGAATACCGCAAAACTTTATTCAATTTGTAAAAAGAATTGTGCGCGGGCTGTCTGGATAGAAAGCGCGGACGAGCTTGCAGAGCACGATCTTAATTCGTCCGCCTACACGAAAGTAGGTATAGCGGCGGGGGCGTCTACTCCGTCGGGTCTAATACAGGAGGTATACAAAACCATGAGCGAAATTACAGAAAATTTCGAAGAACTGCTTGAAGCATCACTTAAAACTTTAAATACAGGAGACACCGTCACCGGAACTGTAACGTTAGTTACAGACGCAGAGATACAGCTTGATCTCGGCGTTAACGTTACCGGCATTATCAAGGCTGAACAGATCACAGACGATGCTTCTGTAAAGCTTACGGAGATGTTCAAAAAGGGTGACGAGATAGAGGCGTTCGTTATCCGTGTCAGCGATATTGAGGGAGTTGCAGAGCTTTCAAAGAAGCGTGTTGACTCCGATAAGAACTGGCAGAAGATAGTTCTCGCTTGCGAGAACGCAGAGATACTTGAGGGAAAGGTAGTTGACGTTGTAAAGGGCGGAGTTGTCGTTCTTGTCGGCGCTAACCGAGTTTTCGTTCCCGCATCTCAGACAGGCGTTCCGAAGGACGGCGACCTCGCCCTTCTTAAGGGAGAGCAGGTAAAGCTTCGCGTTATTGAAATAAAGGGCAACAGAGCTATCGCTTCCATAAAGGTAGTTGCTCGCGAGGAAAGACGCGCAAAGGAGGAGGCTTTCTGGGCATCTATCGAAGAAGGAAAGGTATACACAGGCTGCGTTAAGAGCCTTACCTCTTACGGAGCGTTCGTTGATCTTGGCGGCGTTGACGGAATGGTTCACAAGACAGAGCTTTCTTGGCGTCCCATCGCTACCCCCGCAGACGTTGTTGCGGTTGGTCAGGAGATAACGGTATTCGTAAAGAGCTTTGACGCTGAGAAGAAGAGAATTTCTCTCGGCTACAAGACAGAGGACACAAATCCTTGGTACATATTCACAGCTAAGTATTCTGTTGGCGATGTTGCATCTGTAAAGATAGTAAATATGATGCCTTTCGGCGCATTCGCTGAGATCGTTGACGGTGTTGACGGACTTATTCACATCTCGCAGATCGCTCAGCAGAAGATCGCAAAGCCCGCAGATGTTCTTTCTATCGGTCAGGTAGTTGACGCTAAGATCGTCGGCATTGACGAGGAAAACAGAAAGATCAGTCTTTCTATCAGAGCGCTTCTTGACGAGGCTCAGGCAGCGGCTGAGGCTATGCCCGAGGAAGTAGCTGAGGAAGCAACCGAAGAGGTAGCTGAATAATTTTATTAAGTAAAAAAGATTTCGGATATCTTTATCCGAAATCTTTTTCTTTTTCTCTTGTAAAATGTTCGTTTTTATATTATAATATAGACACAGTAAAAAAGTTAAAGAGGAAAAGTATGTACGAAGAAATAAAAAAAGCAGCCGAGATAGCTGTCTCAGAGCTTATAGAAATTGCGGAGCTTCATAGCGGAGATATATTTGTGGTTGGATGCTCGTCATCCGAGATAGTCGGAAACACGATAGGAAAGGGCTCTGCCTTTGAGGCGGCAAAGGCTGTTTTCGACGCGATATATCCGCTGCTTAAGGAGAAGGGAATCTACCTTGCGGCGCAGTGCTGTGAGCACCTTAACAGAGCGCTTATAGTTGAGAGACTGTGCGCGGAAAAATACGGGTACGAGATAGTATCGGTCAAGCCTCAGCCAAAGGCAGGGGGATCTTTTGCGACTGCTGCTTACGAGGCGTTTGAGTCTCCCGTAGCGCTTGAACATATCAAGGCGCACGCGGGAATAGATATTGGCGGAACTCTCATAGGTATGCACCTGAGAGACGTTGCCGTGCCTGTCAGACTTTCCCTTTCAAAGATAGGAGAGGCGCAGCTTCTTTGCGCTCGTACACGTCCGAAATATATAGGCGGAATACGCGCTATATATGAATAATATGCGTGATATCCTTAACGGACAATCACGCGTCGAGATAAATCCCTGACGGAATTTTCGATATGTTGCTTACGCAACTCGATATGCCTTCGGCTCGATATGTTTGCTACGCAAACGAGGGATTTGTCTCATATCGAATCGATACTCGCATTGCGAGTGACAATATATCGAGTTCGAGCAAAGCGAGAACATATAGAGTCAACGAAGTTGACATATCGACAGACAGAAAAACAAGAGCAAGAATAGAGGGGGTTCTCCTCTTATTCTTGCTCTTTTCTGCTTGTATAAGGGTTTGGGCTCAGCCTATAAAAAGCAGGAGCGCAAGCAGAAGAATAATATCGTCGTCGGTATCGTTCTTTGCGAGAAGCAGAATGATGCCTATTATAAGCAGCTCCTCGATGCCAAAGCCGCCTGAGAATATCCGCCCTATGTTAAGGTTAAAGCCGGGGAGTCTGAATTTTTTGTCGTTCGGCTTAAAGACCTCAGCCGAGTCCTTAAGCTCTGTTTGCTCGGTAATAGAAGCGGCTGCTGTGGTGCTATCGGAGGAAGGGTTATCTTCTTCGGCGTCAAGAGTTTTTTCTTCGGGCTCTTCCTCGGAAGTCTTAAAAGCGTTCCCGCTGTAATTTTCGGGAAGTCTCATTCCTCCCGAAAATCTGTAATTCGGATATCTGCTATACATAAATTCCTCCGCCTGCTAAGTAATATTTTTCAAAAGCTCTGAAATTCTGCTGAGCTTTATCATATAGTCTATCGCCTCGCATCTCTCACGGCAAAGATATGGCTTCAAGGCGTTCAGAAGGCACGCCCGTTTGTCGTTTGCGGGGGAGCGGGAGAGAAGCGACTTTCCTTGAAGTGAGGAAAGTATCGGCGCAAGCGTCGCTATCATATCCACTGTTTTTTCTCCAGTCTCCTCCTTTGCGGCGTGTGACTCGGTATCTGTGCTTGAAGCATTCGTATCCGAGGGGGTATCCTTTTTTTCGGAGCTCGCGCCTCCGAGGGCAGACGCGACCATACTTATAAGCTCTGGATTTGCGAGTATCTTGTCTATCGCGGCTGATATCTGGGTGGGAGGGGCAATATCAAGCGATGCGGCTTCATTTTCGCGCGGGGTATCGCTGGCTTCGTTCATAGAAAACACCTCTCATTTCTTTTGCTTTTGCTCGTAAAGCTCTGCGATACGCTTAAGGTCGGCATCACTTGCCGTCGATAGAGCGGTACGTATGCTCTGAATGTCCTTCGGGTCGATATTGAAGCTTGCGGGGTCTATCCCACTATCAAGCGCTAACTTGTTTATAACAAGCTTTAGCTGTCTGTCATTGAGGGTGAGGAGCTTTTCAAGAGAAGCGCGGTCTATTTGCATAAGATTACCTCCAAAAATTGTTCTCAGTGCAAAGTATATGTGCTTTTTTGAGATTTGGTTACATTAAAGAGGCTATCGTGTTGTAAAAATGCAAAAAAATATGGACTTTGTCGCTGTGATATGTTATAATTAATCAGGCACAAAAATATAATTATTCGATCGGAGTATTCTATGAAATATTATTTTATAATAAATCCAAATGCGGGAAAGGGAACATATAGCGAAACCCTTGAGGAGAATATTCACAAGATCTGCGAAAAAAGAGAGATTACATATGAGATATATCATACGACCGAGGTTTTTGATGCCACTGTGTTTGTAAAGAAGGTATCGGCGGATGAAAATAATCTTCCCGCAAGATTTTATGCCTGCGGAGGTGACGGAACGCTTGGCGAGGTAGTATGCGGAGCGGTCGGTGTCCCCGGGGCGTCTGTCGGAGTTATACCGATAGGCACGGGCAACGATTTTGTGCGTAATTTTTCGTCGGGAGAGCTTTTCTTTGATATAGAAGCGCAGATAGACGGAGAAGAGGAGAGGATAGACCTTCTTAAATGTAACGACAGATATGCCGTGAATATGGTGAATATAGGCTTCGACTGCGAAGTGGTGAAAAAGAAAGAGGTACTTAACCGAAAATCTTTCGTTCCTTCAAAGCTTGCATACGTCGGCGGTGTCGTTATTACTCTGGCAAAGAAGCCGGGCGTGTCGGCAAGAATAGCCTGCGACGGCGGGGAATTTGTTCAGAAAAACTGTCTGCTTACCACCTTTGCTAACGGAGAGTTTTGCGGCGGAGGATTTCATTCAAATCCCGAGGCAACGCTTGATGACGGAGTGATAGATGCGCTGTTCGTTGAAAATATTTCGAGGCGGAGATTTGTCTCGCTTGTCGGAAGTTACAAAAAGGGAACGCATCTCGTTCCCAAAAACGAAAAGATACTCGAGAACAAAAAGATAAAGCAAGTTGAATTCAAGTTTGACTCGACTCAGAGCGCAAGCATAGATGGAGAGATCGTTGATTTTGACGAGCTTTGCATCGAGGTAGTTCCGAGTGCGATAGATTTTGTAGTACCGCTCGGAGTTACTAGAAACAAGGCAAGAAAAGAAGAAGCCGAGAAGGTGGCGCTGTGACGCTGCTTGTAATATCCGACTCTCACGGAAAAACAGACAGGATAGAAATGGCGGCAGCGCTCAATCCAACGTGTGAGGCGATACTGTTTCTTGGCGACTGCCTTCGCGACCTTGAGCGAGCCGAGCTGAATGCGCGTCAGGTGATATCGGTCAGAGGGAATTGTGATATTTCTCCCTCTATTTGCGAGCCCGAGGAACGAATGGTGCGATTTGGCGAATATAATATAATGCTTATGCACGGGCATAGGTTTGGCGTAAAGGGCGGCGACGGCGCGGCTATCGCTTATGCTGCTAAAAAGGGTGCTGACGTTTTGCTTTACGGTCACACTCACACGCGGTGTGAGAGATATTTGAGCGAGGGCGAGCGAGTCGGAGATCTCGTGCTTGAAAAGCCCTTGGCGGTATTCAACCCCGGAAGCATCGGAGAGCCGAGAGGGGACAGGGCATCTTTTGGAGTCATCGTGATAAGAGGAAAGGATATTCTTTTCTCCCACGGGGAGATATAAAAATAAAAGACCCCTTGAAAAACAAGGGATCTTTGACATTTTTACACAGTCTCAGAGGAGATCTCCTCAGCTCTTGGAGCTGCGAGAGCCTCATTGTAAGCGTTTATAACGCTTTCTTCAAGCAAGGCACGGAACTGTGCGTTTATGGGGTGGACGATATCACGATAGGTATCATCGGGATTTTTTCTGCTGGGCATTACGATAAAGAATTTATCTCTTGCGTTTATCACCTTTATATCGTGAACTGCAAGCTGTCCGTCGAATGTAACTGAAACGATGGCTTTCATAGGTCCTTCATCAAAAAGCTTTCTGACCTTGACGTCTGTGATCTGCATTTTTTATTCCTCCGTCATTTAAAATATAATAGCATTTATTGCCATATCTTAAGTATATTATATAATTCAAATTTGAAGGTTATTCAGTGATTTTGAAATTTTTGTGTGAACAAGATTGAAACATTTTTCGCAGATGCGATTCTGACTTATACATATAAAAATATTAATGGGGGTATCTGCCTCGGCAGAGATAAATATGTCAACTCCAAACACACATTTCGGGGCAAAAGCCATAAGCGAGCTGCTCAAAAACTGTAAAAGCATATATTTTATCGGCATTGGCGGCATAAATATGTCATCTCTTGCCCATATATCCGCAAAGCGCGGATTTTCGGTAGGCGGCTCAGACAGAGTCGCGAGCGCGCTCACCGCAAAGCTTGAGAATTGCGGGATAAAGATAAATTACTGCCACGCGGCAGAGAATATAAGAGGTTACGACGCGGCAGTATATACCGTTGCGATATCTCCCGACAATCCCGAGTACGCCGAGGCGCACAGACTCGGCATACCCTGTATATCGCGCGCCGATTTTCTGGGATACGTAATGACGGCGTACAAGCGCAGGATAGGCATCTCGGGAATGCACGGGAAAAGCACCTGCACATCTATGTGCGCTACCACATTTATAGGCGCGGGAGTCTCTCCCACGGTTCTTTCGGGCGCAGAGCTTTCACTTATGGACGGAGCTTATACCGTAGGGGACGGAGATGATTTTATATTTGAATCCTGTGAGTATATGGATTCCTTTCTCGATTTCAACCCAAGCATCGCCGTGATACTCAACGTTGAGATCGACCACGTCGATTATTTTCACAGCATAGAGCAGATACGCGAGTCCTTTTCGAAATATCTTGCGCTTACGGGAGAGGACGGATATGCTGTAATAAATGCCGACGACGAAAACGTTATGCTCTCTGCCAAGGGGTACAGAGGACATAAAATAAGCTTTGCGATAGAGTCGGCGGCAGATATGAGAGCAGTAAAAATCCTTTGCAAAGGTGGAAAATATTCCTTTGACATAGAGAAAAAAGGAGAGCTTTTCTGTCACGTTGATCTCTCGGTCACGGGATATCACAATATATATAACGCGCTCGCCTGTGCGGCGGCGGCAGATATCTGCGGAATATCCCCCGAGGACATTTCCCTCGGGCTCGGGGCTTTTTGCGGTGCAAAGAGGAGAATGGAGTATAAGGGAAATCTTTTCGGTGCAGAGCTTTACGACGATTACGGGCATCATCCCACCGAGGTCCTTACTACGCTCAACGGAGCTAAGGGTCTTGCGAAAAACAGACTTATATGTCTTTTCCAGCCGCATACCTATTCGAGAACAAAAGAGCTTTTTGACGGTTTTGCCGCCGCTTTTGAGGCAGCAGACAAGGTCTTTGTATCCGACATATACGCCGCGCGTGAGACAGATGACGGGTCTGTAAGCTCACGTATGCTTGCCGAGGCTATCGGCACGAAGGCGGTATACAGCGGAGATATTTCAAGCAGCGCAAAAATGCTTCGTGAGGAGCTATCCGAGGGAGATGCTCTGGTGGTTATGGGAGCGGGAGATATTTACAAGGTGTTTGACCTTTTGTAAGACAAACGATTTGAGAAAAGAGGGTGTTGCTTTATGTACGACGCGATAGCGCACGTTTATGACAAATTGAATAAGGATATAGATTACGAGGCTTGGGCTGATTTTATTGAGAAGTGTTTTGAGAAATATCTTCCTCAAAAGCCCTCGCTCGTGCTTGACCTCGCTTGCGGTACAGGCAGTATGACAGTACCCCTCTCGTCGCGCGGATACGATATGATAGGCGTTGATATGAGCGAGGATATGCTTTCCGAGGCGTATATAAGAAGCGAGGGAAAGGGAATACTTTATCTGCTTCAGGACATGAGAAGCTTTGAGCTTTACGGAACTGTGGGCGCTGTCGTGTGCTGTCTTGACAGCGTAAATTATCTTCTTTCAGAGAAGGATATATCCAAATGCTTCGCGAACGTCCACAATTATCTTGACCCCGACGGACTTTTCATTTTCGATATGAACACGCCGTATAAATTTGAAAATACATATTCGGATAACGCGTATATTCTTGAGGATGAGATAGATTATGAGGACGGAGCTCAGCCTGTGAGCGTATTTTGCGGCTGGCAGAATCAATATGACAGAGAAAGCGGGATATGCGATTTTTATCTCAGCCTTTTCGAAGAGGATGAAAACGGTGGCTATATAAGGTCAGACGAGCATCAGAGGGAGAGGTCGTATACGCTTGAGAGCATAAAAGGGCTTCTTTCCGAAAACAGACTTGAATTTATCGGCTGTTACTCTGATTTTGAGTTTTCGGCGCCGAATGAGGATTGCGAGCGTTGGTATATAGTTGCGCGCGCCAAAAAGAACCGATTTTAACGAGAGGGATAAAAATGGAACAAGCTAAAACTTCATCGATACTTCGCGCGATGACAAGAGACGGAAGCGCGAGAATACACGTAATAAATTCTACCGAGATAGTAAATACCGCGGTAAAATATCATAAGACATCTCCCACAGCGACGGCGACTTTTGGCAGATTGCTTACGGCGACCTCTGTGATGGGCTGTATGCTTGGCGAGAAGGAAAACAAAATAACCGTCACCATAGGCGGAGACGGTCCTGCGGGCAGAGTTCTGGCGGTTGGAGATTATTACGGAAACGTCAAGGGATATATACAAAATCCGCTTGTGGACGTTCCGAAAAAGTCAAACGGAAAGCTTGATGTCGGAGGGGCTGTCGGAAACGGACTTCTGACGATAATCAGGGATACGGGCGCAGACGAGCCTTATACGGGTTCTATCCCGCTTGAGAGCGGCGAGATAGCCGAGGATATTGCCGCGTATTACGCAAAGAGCGAGCAGATACCCACGGTCTGCGCGCTCGGAGTTTTAGTTGACACCGATTACACCTGCCGTGCCGCAGGCGGAGTTGTCATACAGCTTTTGCCGTTTGCTGACGATGATACGGTGAGCGCGATAGAGAGGAACGCGTCATTGCTTTCAAACGTTTCAAGACTTTTTGATTCGGGAAAGACGAATGCCGAGATAATAGAGATAGTTATGAACGGTATTGAGTACGATATTTTCGACGAGCTCGAGGTGTCGTATGAGTGCGATTGTAACCGAGACAGAGTCAAGAAGGCGCTTGCCTCAATAGGCAAGGACAAGGTGCACCAGATGCTTGATGAGCAGGTAGCGGAGGGCAAGGAAGAACGACTTGAGGTCGTTTGCCGCTTCTGTGGTAAGAAGCAGTATTTTGATAGGGCGGATGTTGAGAAATTGGGTTAAAGAGAAGGCAGAAAGCGAAAAAGCTTTCTGCCTTAACTGTTTTTATCACATATCCCAGAGGTCGCGTCTGCCTGTTGATACGACCGACGCGCCTGCGGCAAGAGCTTGGTATATCTCGTCCTTGTGCTCGATAAGTCCGCCTGCGATTATTGGGATACTCGTGTTTGATTTTATCTTTGATATAGATTTGTAGGCAACGCCCGGCATTATCTCGATCATATCGGGTCTCGTCTGCCTCAGCGAGTCGAGAGCGGTGGTGACAGAGCGCGAATCGATCATAAAGAAACGCTGTATGCAGGTGATCTTGTGCTCTTTTGCCGCGTTTATGATATTGGAGCGAGTGCTGATTATCCCATCTATGTTTTTTGTAGCCACGTAGGCAACGCCTGCGGCATCCTTGCTGAGTCCGTCGACAAAATCCATGTGAACGAAAAGCTTTTTTTGGCGGGAGTGCGCCGCCTCAACGCAAGCGTCAAGCGTCATTATATTTGATGCGAGCAAAAATATAGTTTCGACCTCAGAGTTAAGCGCAGCTCTAAAATCTTCTTCGCTTCTTATCGCCGCTATTATCGGATTGTTTTCGTAGTCTATCATAGCGCTCTCCTTATCTGAAAGTCATAGCCGAGGGCTTGAGCACTCTCAAAATTTTTGTTACCGAGTTTTCTGCCTCGAAGATGAAAAGAGTTTTCTCTTCTTTCTCGTTTTCAAAAACCGCGAGCCATATTTCCAATTCGCTGTCTGGGGTGTATATATCATACTGCTCTGCGGGGCGGTAGTCGAGAGCCTTTTTCATATTGGCTTCGTTTTTCGGAGCGATGAAAAGCATAGCGTCTGACGAAGCTTCAAATATCTCTTTCCGACGTCTTTTTCCGTATATCTTTGCAAGTGTGATAGCCGTTTCCGAGATGCAGTATTCATATTCGGGGGATATCATTGGGAATATTATATACAGAGCTACCGAGAGAAGCACGATAAGCAGAAACGCGAGCGCGGGAGCTATGGCATTAAACAGAGCCGAGAGAACGAGTGAGAGTGCGGTTATAGCGTATACCGCGATAATTATGATCTTAGTGAACAACGTCTTGCCCGTGTTTTGTGGTTTGATAACTCTTTCGTAAAATCCAAGTTCGACCATAAGCCCTCCTTATAGAGCCTTTTTTATTATTCTACCACAAAAACTCTTACAAATCAACATAAATTTATTTTCCTTGTTGACATAATATAAAAAATGGTGTATCATAGTATTTGATACTAAATTATAGAGAGGAATAAGACAAAATGGATAGGAAAGAGATTGATGCAGTTATAAGCGACGCCCTTAACGATTCAGAGTTGAGCAGTGCCGAGATACCCGCGATAGATCTGTACGTCGATCAGATAATCAATCTTGTGGCAGAGAAGCAAAAGGCAGGCTCAGAGCGTTTTTATGAAAAACAGCTCACGAAAACCATGATAAACAATTATTCCAAGGACGGAGTGATAGCTCCTATAAAAGGAAAGAAATATACCAAAGAGCAGATAATTCAGATACTTACCGTTTACACGATGAAGGGGACTCTTTCTATCGGTGAGATAAAGCGGGTGCTTTGCGGTGCGTATTCGATAGAGGGCTTTGACGCTGACGCTCTTGTTGAGTTTTACGACAGATATATGAGTATAAAGGACGAGAACCGCAGCTTTGCGCGCAAGGCCGTTGAGGTAATGATAGAGAGTGAGGGTCTTGATATCGAGAATGATATGGACTTTCTTGCGGCGCTTGGCGGCATAATATCCCTCAGCGGATTTTTCAAGAATATAGCGCAGGCGATGATAGACGCAAAGTATCCCGAGCCTCTCGTTGACGAAAAGGACGAAGCTGAGAAGGACGACGAAAAGAAAAAGGAAAAAGATAAGGATAAGGATAAAAAGAAAAAAGAGAAAGAAAAAGAGAAGGACAAGAAGAAAAACAAGTCCGACTTGCCCGATATCGAGATAGCGGATCACAAGGCGTAATATAAAAAGAACAGAGATCAGATGCGATAAATGTTATTGATCTCTGTTTTTTGTTTTAAGAATAATAAAAAACACTTGACAACGTATATTTTTTTGATATAATAAATTGAGACTTATTCTCAATTTGGAGGTATAACCGTGTCTGTATATCATACCGAACAAAAGCGGATATTAGAGAAATTTTTGCTTGACAACCGAGAAAACAGCTTTACCATTGACGAAATAACGCAAAAAATAAAAGAGACAGCAAAGGGATGCGGCAATATACCCGGCAGAAGCACGGTGTATAGGCTCGTCAAGGGCTTGTGCGAGGAAGGGCGAGTGCGAAGGTTTGTCAAAAACGACAGCAGAAAGGCAAGCTATCAGATAGTGTGTCACGAGAATTGCGACTCGCATCTGCATCTGCGGTGTCTTGGCTGCGGAAAGTTCTTTCATATGGACGAGGGTATTTCGGACGAGCTTTTGAAGAGAATAAGCTCCTCGAGCGATTTTTCGGTGGACGAGGAAGAGACCGTGCTTTACGGAAGATGCTCGGTCTGCAACAAAATATGAGGTATAAAAATTTGAAAAGAAGTATTTGTTTTATTTTGGCGGCGCTTTTTCTTCTTTCTTGTCTTGCGGGGTGCAGTCCTCGCACCGAGAAGAAAGGGGTTGAGATAGTTTGCACTGTCTTTCCCATATACGATTGGCTGAAAAATATAATAGGAGAGGAAAACGAGGATATAAGCGTCTCTCTCCTTGTGAAAAACGGCACAGACCCGCACAGCTATACTCCGTCTCCAAGCGATATCGCAAAGATATCGTCCTGCGACCTTATTTTTTACGTTGGCGGAGAGTCTGACCTGTGGGTGAGTGACGTTATAAAAGGAAAGACTAACAAGGATATGAGAGAGGTCAAGCTTCTTGATGCTTTGGGCGACAGAGCGTTTGCTTCTCCCGAGCATTATCATCACGAGCACGAGCACGAGGGAGAGCACGAGCATACAGAGAACGCTTACGACGAGCACGTTTGGCTCTCCCTCAAAAATGCCGCATTTCTTTGCGGTGTGATATCCGAGGCGCTGAGTGATGCGCTTGAAGAATATTCCGAGGATATTAAAGACAACGCCGAGAGCTATATAGAAAAAATAAATTCTCTTGACGCGGAGTATGCGTCTGCGGTAGCGTCGGCGACACGGGACACTCTTCTGTTTGCCGACAGGTTTCCGTTCGGATATCTCTTTGAGGATTACGAACTTAAGCATTTTGCTGCCTTTTCGGGCTGCTCGGCTGACAGCGAAGCCAGCTTTGACACGGTCACCTTTTTGGCTAAGAAAATAGACGAGCTTGGGATAAAGCACGTATTTGTTCTTGAAAATTCGGACAAGGCACTTGCCGAAACGGTAATATCGAGCAGCGCGTCAAAATCTGCCGAGATATTGGTCCTTGACTCTATGCAGTCGATAAGCGCCGAGGATATAGATGGGGCGGGATATCTTTCGGTTATGGAAAACAATCTGAGCGTTATAAAAACCGCGCTCTTGTGAATGGAGGTTGGCTATATGCCGCAAATAATTTGCCGTGACCTCAGTCTCGGTTACGATAGAAAGGTAGTTACGAAAGGCGTCTCTTTTGAGGTGAATGCGGGGGATTATCTCTGCGTCGTGGGTGAGAATGGCTCGGGAAAAACTACTCTTATGAAGGCGCTTCTGCATCTTGTTCCAACTATATGCGGAAGCATTGAGATGGAAAAGGGACTCAGCTACCGCGATATAGGATATCTGCCGCAGCAGACAGAGCTTCAAAAGGATTTTCCCGCTTCTGTTGAGGAGGTAGTTATGTCGGGGCGTATAGGGCATACGGGATTTTTACCCTTTTATACAAGGGCTGACAAAATACGCGCGCACGATAATCTGCGCAAGCTTGGGATAGACGGACTTCAAAAGCTTCCGTACAAGGAGCTTTCGGGCGGACAGCAGCAGAGGGTATTGCTTGCCCGCGCGCTTTGTGCCGCCGACAAGATGATACTTCTCGACGAGCCCGTGTCGGGACTTGACCCCTCGGCAACGCTTGAGATGTACCGTATCATCGAGTCGCTCAACAGAGTCGACAGAATGAGTGTCATAATGATATCCCACGATATAGGGGCGGCTATAAAATATGCCACGCATATTTTGCACCTTGCGAACACCCCTCTCTTTTTCGGCACTAAGGACGAGTATCTTGAAAGTGATGCTTACAAGAAGCAGATAGGAGGTAAGCGAGATGCGTGAGATATGGATAACTCTTTGCGAATATTTGTCCTATCCGTTTATACAGTATGCGCTTATCGTTGGCGTGCTTATCGCGCTCTCGTCCTCGCTTCTTGGGGTAATACTCGTCCTAAAACGCTTTTCCTTTATAGGAGACGGACTTTCACACGTGGCGTTTGGCGCTATGGCGGTGGCATCTGTGGCAGGACTCACGAACAATATGTTTATCGTGCTTCCCGTTACGGTAATATCGGCGGTGGTACTTCTTAAGAGCGGACAGAACCGCAAGATAAAGGGAGACGCGGCGGTGGCGATGATATCGGTGGGCTCTCTCGCGCTCGGATATCTGATAATGAATATGTTTTCGGCTTCCTCAAACGTTGCGGGAGACGTGTGCAGCACGCTTTTCGGCTCTGTGGCTATCCTTACGCTCACAAAGCTTGACGTCCTTGTGTGCATCGCTATGTCGGGAATCGTGATACTCTTTTTTCTGCTTTTCAAGAACAGAATATTTGCGGTTGCCTTTGACGAGAATTTTGCTCGTACGACGGGAATGAGGGTCGAGCTTTTCAATCTTGCCGTTGCAGTGCTGACGGCAATGATAATAGTTCTTGCTATGAAGCTTGTGGGCTCGCTTCTTATTTCGGCGCTGATAATTTTCCCCGCGCTCTCCTCGATGCGACTCTTTAAGACCTTTAAATCGGTCATTATCTCCTCAGCGGTAATATCGCTTATATGCGCCGTTTTTGGAATACTTGCGGCTGTCCTTCTTTCAACGCCCGTCGGCTCGACGGTCGTTGTGGCAAATATAGCAGTATTTCTTATATCCTTCGCGGCAGCGGAGATATTTCTTAAAAAGGGGTAAGGATTACTCCTCTCGTAATGCAAGAAACGCACTTGCGGCATATAGCCGCAAGTGCGTTTTTGATATCTTTTATGAATTATAATGCTCTTATAGAATCTACCGGTTTCTTCTTTGCGGCGTTCCAAACAGGCAAGAACGTAGCAAGGAATGCTGTGAGCAAAGCGATAGCGAAGATTATAAGTATCGATGCTATGCCGAACACGAAGATCGATGCGCCAAGGGCAGAGCCGAGCTCGGTGTTGAGCACCTTACAAAGCACCGCGCTTCCCGCGATCGAAAGTACAGAGCATATAGCGGCTATCACAAGAGACTCGGAGAAGAATATCTTGAATACGTCAAGGCTTCTTGCGCCAACCGCTCTGAGTATTCCTATCTCTCTGCGCTTCTGCGATATAGATACCGAAATGAAGTTGGAGAAGAGGAGGATAGCGAATACCGCAAGAACGAGACCCACGTAGAAGAATATCTTTGAAAGCGAATCTACCATGGAGTCTATTGTTTGAAGACTTTCTATATGGTTGCCTCTGAGGCCTATTTTACTGTCGTCTGCCGAGAAATTCTCTGTATTGTAAATATTCCAGAGATAGTTGGTCTGGGAGTCGCTGTGGTCGTAGGGAACGTAGAGCTTTGTATATATAGCTCCGTCCTCATCTTTATATTTGGTTGAAGACTCAGAGTAACTCATACCTACCTTTTGAATATCCCAATATTCATTGACTACCTTGTCGCTGAAGTATATCACGTCCTCGACGTAAGTATCGGGGGTACCTGTGGGGATTACTATTCCGACTACCTTATAGCTTGCTTCCTCGGTGAGAGGCGCTGAGCTTGAGTAAGAGGAGAGCGAGAATTTAAGGGTAAGGTCGGTTACAAGCTCGGGGTGAGCCTTTATAAGCTCTTTCAGAAGCTCCGTTCTCTCATCTATTGAGTAATTTTTTTCGGTCGATTCATCTTTTTCTGAGGAGATGTATTCACGACCCGAACGGATAATCTCTATATCTTTCGATAGATTATCAATCTCCTCGATCTGAGACTGATATTCCTCTATTGTATCGGATATATTATCAATAGTTATTCCGTCAAAGGAAGAAAGAATTTGTTCTATCTGGTTTTCGATTCTATCGATCTCAGCTGCGTTAGCAACTGCATCGACTTTGAGCTCTTCCAATTGGCTTTTATAATTGTCTATATTATTGAGCTGAGTCAACGTGTTGTTTATCTGCTGTCGCTTGTTGTCGAGGGTGGAGCTCAGGGTGTTCGATATCAGATCAAAGGGGACGATCGCTTCATTGTCCGCGATCGTGGTCTTTCCGTCTTCAAAAAGTATGTAAGCTGAGCTATTGACACTTGAAATGGGGGAATAGTATACCGTAGATCCGCTTATTACAACGCCTGACTCAAAGCCGTTTGAAACAAATTTGTCTACTGCAATAGCTTTTTCGCGTTTTGACCTTCCCGCAGACGAAGAGCTCGGCGCGTCTATATAGGCGTTTCCGCGGCGGTTATCGTTGCCGTGGTAATAACCGAACATATTTTCGTAGCGGTCTGCAAACCATTCAAGACCCTCCTCCGACACGCCTATCAAAAGATGTGTACCGTCGGACATAATAGACTCAAACTCTCTCTGGAGCGAGTAATCCTGATTTGTGTTGTCCTTAAGGGCATCAAATCTGGGGTCTATCGCGCCGCTGTCGAAGATTCCGGTCACCTTGAATTCGTATCCGTCGATAAGGATCGTTTTTCCGATAAGATCTGTGTAGTTATCAATATTTATCAGAGCGCCGTTTTTGTCGGTAGTCTTACATTCCGCTATCATATTCGCAAAGTAAGAGGAAACACATATTTCGTTCTTGCTTTCGGGATAGCTTCCTATAAGATTGCGTCTTGTGAATGCGTTTTCGGGCATATATGCCGCATTTGATATATCGCTCTTCCAATAAGGAGATGTGGACTGACGAAGATTTACCTGAGTGCTTATGCTTATCGCGCCAAACGAGCCCTCGCCAAAGGTCCTGCTTATAGAGTCGATTTCATTGGTGCTGAATTTTGCCGTGGAAATATTCTCATAAGTATCAATAAGCGTGCCGTTTTCATAATAAGAGTTTTCTATGAGGTATACCTTGTCGAAAACTATAAAATCGTGGTTTGAATCCTTGAGAGTTTGTTTGAACATATCCTCATTGTTATAAAGCATCAAGGTAGAGAGGACGCCAAAGAGAACGAAGGACACAACGCAAAGCAAAATTGTAAAGAATAAGCGCACAGGCTTTGTTTTAAGACCCGATACACCTATTTTAGCAGCGTGTCTTGCGGGGAGCTTGGAGCGTATAAATTTGCTTTGCTCGGGAGTATAGCTCTTTATTTCAGCCTTGCTCTCATCGGTATCTTTAAATACTTCTTTTTCTCCGTCATCGGTGATTCGGTTTACCTTTTTGAAGTTCTGAACGTCCTTATCGCTTCCCGCGATGATAATATCGCCCGAATTCTTTTTGATAATGCTCTTTATGCGCTCAAAATCGTCGTCGCTAAGTTCGCTTCCTTGCTTTATACAAAGAATGTCGCCTATCGCGGTCACATTTTTGGATATGGATTCCTGCTTTTCCTGAGTTTTCGTAACGTCGGAGAGTATCTTTCCGTCCTTGAGCTCGATTATACGGTCGGCATAAAGCTCGGCAAACTCTCTGTCGTGAGAAACGACGATAACGAGCTTATCCTCAGAGAGCTTTTTGAGTGTGTCAAACACCTGCTTTCCCGTTGCTGAGTCAAGCGCGCCCGTGGGCTCGTCAGCCATAATTATCTCGGGAGCTTTGACAAGCGCTCTCGCGATAGCGATCCTCTGCTTCTGACCGCCCGAGAGTGTGTTCGGCTTGCGCTTCGCAAAGCCTGTAAGGTCTACCTGCTCAAGAAGCTCGGCGATAGCCTTTTTGTCCTTGGGCTTACCCTGAAGCTCGAGAGCGAGCGCTATGTTGTCTTCGACCGTAAATTCGTTGAGTATGTTATATTCCTGAAAGATAAAACCAACGAAGGTGTTTCTATAACTGTCAAAGTCGCTCTGACTAAAGTCCTTACTGCTTCTTCCTTTAACGATGATCTCGCCTTCCGTGGGGGCATCAAGACCTCCGCAGACGTTCAAAAGCGTCGATTTACCGCTTCCGCTCTTGCCGAGAAGGAATACCATTCCTTTTTCGGGAAAGCGCAGGGATACGTTATCAAGGGCATGTGTATCGGTTCCGTTTTTTTGCTTGGCGCTATATATTTTTGATAAATTCCTGACCTCTAACATAATTCACCTCCAAAAAAATAGGCGGTCACAAGGGCTTTTAGACTGCGGAGTGTCTATGAAGTCCGTTGACCGCTTCGTGTTGGTAATATTATACCAAATAAACAGGCAACTTGTCAAGAAAAAATTTTGCTTGTGAGAAAATATGGAAAGGGGCGCTTGATTTAGAGCTAAGATACCTTTTGTTCCAAGATATCTTAGCTCTTTTGTTTATGCCTAAATGAAGAAGCCTCTTTTGCTTTTATGCATATCAATATCCGTTATATCCCCATTCCTTAATAAGAGAGGGGTAATCCTTAAAGGCTACATTCATATCAAAGTTGCAGGTATGAGAGCCTATCGTTCCTTTGTCGGTGTATTGCCACATTCCCGTTCGAGTGCCGAAGGTGCTGCCCCAATTCGCCTCTCCCGAAAGTGTCCACCTTGCGAGCCATACGTCAAAATAAGTAGTTATCGTTTGAGTATGTAACAAATTTACGAGCCAGTTGTTGTTTGAATATATCGCGCCAAAATATCCGTTTATCTGAAGCTTTTCGATAAAGGTGACACACATATCGGTCAAAAGAGTACCTCCGAGAGCTTCTTGAGAGGGATCTTCTATGTCGAGATATATGGGATATTCAAATTTCTTTCCCGCTATCATACCCATAAACGAGTCGGCTTCGTCAGATATGCCCTCAATCGTTGTAGCATAGGTGTAGAAATAACAGCCAACATCAAGCCCTGCTGCTTTAGCCCCTGCGTAATTTTGTTCAAAGTAGAGATCCTTTCCGTTGGTGCTTCCCGCCCTTATTATGACGAAGTCAATGCCCGCGTCTTTTATTTCCTGCCAATTGATAGTTGCGTTCCAACTTGATATATCTATTCCGTGCGCAAGTACTTCCTCGCCGTCAACGTAAGCGCCTTTGAATATATCGCTTGACATTATATAGTCTCCTGTGTACTCATATTCGCAGTGGCATACGAATTTTGTAGATCCGGCGCTTGTGCTTGTGGGGCGAGTTACCGTAGAGACAAAGTCGTGGCCAGTGGGCTTTGTGTAGTCGGAGATAAAGGAATAACCGCAAACCGAGCACAGATTTTCTGTATATCCCTGATCGACACAGGTAGGGGAAACCTTTTCTGAGGAAAGCGTGTGCCCTGTCGGAGGCACATAATCTGATTTGAATGAGTACCCGCAATCACATGAGTATGATGTATATCCCTCCGCAGAGCAGGTGGGAGCGACACTCTGAGTCACCAAAGAATGTCCCTTTGGCGGGGTTATGTCATGCTTATATTCAAAACCGCAATCAGAGCATTTGTGAAGAATATACCCTTCTGTGTCGCAATTTGCACCGTGAGTGGAAAGCTTTACGTTTTCATGTGGACATTCGTTGTCGCTTATATCGCATGAAACGAGCAGCAACAACGAGAGGAGCACAATGCACAGGGCGATCTTGTGAAAAATCCTTATCATTGACAGTATCCTTCCCAAAAATAGTTGTATTAAGATAATTATATCAATTATATTCCAAAAAATCAAGTAGAATGAATGACAAGTTTTGCAATTATTACTGATTTATAAAACTTTCCAATAGGTGAATAAATAAGATTTTAGAGGAAATAATGATAAAAGAGGAAAAGAAATAAAAAAATTTCCAAAAAAAGTATTGACAATTTAATACAAAGGTGGTAAAATGTAATTCCTTCCCCTTGAAAGCGCAACCGAAAGGCTTGCAATTGTCATAAAAATTTTTTCAAAAAAAGTTAAAAAAAGATATTGACAAGGAGAAAGGGATGTGATATAATAGTCAAGCTGTGCGGGAGAGCGGGTGGCGCGGTCATTGAAAATTGAACAACAAGAGATAAGTACAAAGCAAAAGCAAGTGCTGATCTCGTCAAAGAGTTATATATACTCGAACAAAGTAAAAGAAGCTAAGAATTAAGCTCGAAAGAAGATAGTAG
>JAZSBF010000093.1:0-12023 GCA_045602205.1 Eubacteriales bacterium | reverse complement strand
CACCTCTCAAACATAGTAATTAAAAAACACAACATATATATTTTAATACATTTTTCGATAATATTCAAGACAAATTTTGATTTATTTTAAAAAATATTATAATTTTTTGTTTTTTGCGTGAATTATTGTCAAAATATGTTTATTTGCATATTCTGTTAAAGGAGAGCAGTAGTTGCTCTTGTGAAATTTTTTAGGAGGAAATTATACATGGCAGAAAATAAATTTTCTTGTTGTAATTCGGGAAATTCAAATTCTCGCTCGGAAATGGTTTGTATTGAGACTAACAGGATCCTTGATTCCTGCAGGGACAGGGATTGCTTTGAAGACGTAAAGGTGCTCCTTACCGACTTTGGAAATGATATTATAGAGAGAACAACTAATATCAGAGCAAGAAGCGCTTGTATTATGTGGACATACATTGGTATTGATCCTGTAAGATTTAATAGGGGCTTTTATTCGATAACGATAAAGTTTTACGTTAAGATCGTCTTTGAGGCGTGCCTGTGCGGAGGAAAAAGTCAGGAATTTGAGGGAATTGCCGTTCTTGAAAAGAAGGTTATCCTTTACGGCAGCGAAAGCAACGTAAGCATATTCAAGAGCAATCCCGATTCTTCGGATTATTGTAACATTCCCGAGCCCTGTTGCTCGACCAAGAACGTGCCCATAGCGATAGTAGAGGTAGTTGATCCCATAATACTGAACACGAAGGTAAGGGAAGCGAATGACAATTGCTGTTGCTGTTGTTGCTGCTGCTGTGACGATCTTCCCGACTACGTTTCCGGTGGAGTAGGCGGTACGCTCTGCGATTCCGATGAGGGAAGATATATCACCGTTTCTCTCGGAATATTCTCAGTCGTAAGGATAGTTCGTCCCGCGCAATATCTTATAAACGCAACCGAATACTGCGTACCCGATAAGGAGTGTATAGCGGCAGAGGACGATAATCCTTGTGCGCTTTTCAGAAATATGGATTTCCCAACAGCAGAGTTTTGTCCCCCCGGATACACCTATCATCAAGGAGAGAAAGACAGGGGAGACAAAAACAGAAGGTGCGACTGTCAGTAACGACGGCGCCGAAGGGCAAAGTGAATTAAATTAATAAAGGCTGTCGTTGATCTTAGCTTATCGACAGCCTTTATTGTTATTCAAGTTCGCCTGCTATATGAGGTTCATCAACAACAAGCTCTTTTCTTGTTATTATGGGTTCGGAGATTCCGTTTACACAGTCGGCGTTTATCAAAACCTCGACTATGTCATTTTGTGACGGAATATCGTACATGATATTCATCATAAGCTTTTCCATAATAGAACGCAAGCCTCGAGCTCCTGTATTTCTCTTTATAGCGAGCGATGCTATCGCGGAAAGCGCATCATCGGTAAAGTTAAGCTCGACTCCGTCCATTTCAAAAAGCTTGAGATACTGCTTGATAAGTGAGCTCTTTGGCTCGCTGAGTATTCTTACGAGAGCAGTCTCGTCAAGGTCGTTAAGCGAAACTATAACGGGAATACGTCCGACAAGCTCGGGGATAAGTCCAAACTTCACTATATCGTGAGGCTCTACTTCCTTAAATATCCCTGACTTTTTTCGTTCCTCTTTCTTTACTATGCTTCCCGAAAATCCGATAGTCTGATTGCCTTGACGTCTCTCGATTATCTTATCCAGTCCTTCAAAAGCTCCTCCGCATATAAAGAGTATATTTTCGGTGTTTATCTGGATAAATTCCTGATTAGGATGCTTTCTTCCGCCTTGCGGAGGAACGTTTGCCACAGTGCCCTCAAGTATCTTGAGGAGCGCCTGCTGAACGCCCTCTCCCGAAACGTCGCGGGTGATAGAACGGTTTTCGCTCTTTCTTGCTATCTTATCTATCTCGTCTATATAGATAATTCCGCGTTCCGCAAGCTCAATATCATAGTCAGCCGCCTGAATAAGCCTGAGGAGGATATTTTCCACGTCCTCTCCGACGTATCCCGCCTCGGTGAGTGTTGTAGCGTCCGCGATGGCAAAGGGAACCTTGAGCGATTTTGCAAGTGTCTGCGCGAGGTAGGTCTTTCCGACACCGGTAGGACCTATAAGCAGAACGTTGCTCTTGTGAAGATCGACCTCGTCTATCGGAAGATCGTCCTTCGCGCGCTTGTTTTTTTCTTTATCCTGTTTATAAAGTATGCGCTTATAGTGATTGTATACAGCCACTGAAAGAGCAATTTTAGCGTCCTCCTGACCGATAACGTATTCGTCAAGGGTCTCCTTTATCTGCCGAGGCTTTGGCAGGGAAGTGATGGTCATTCCATCAAGGTCCGAGGATGCTTCTGTGTTTTCATAAATGAGTTGCTCACAGGCGTCTACGCAAAAATCACATATATAAATTCCTGTGGGGGAAGGAATCAGGAAATTTACCTGATTTTCCTTCCGCCCACAAAAGGAACAATATCTTGAGCCTGCATAAACACCGTCTCTTGTGTTATTGTTAGACATTAAATATCCTTTCAAGCTCTTTTTTCAAATATTTTATCAATAAGTCCGTATTCAAGAGCCTGCTTTGCGGTCATAAAGTTATCACGCTCGGTATCTCTTGCGATTTCTTCAACAGACCTTCCCGTATTTTCGGCAAGGATGCGATTAAGATTGTCGCGTGTTCTCAAAATGAGGTCCGCCTGTATCTTTATGTCGCTTGCCTGACCCCTAGCGCCGCCAAGAGGCTGATGGATCATTATCTCGCTGTTGGGCAGGGCAATACGCTTGCCCTTAGTGCCTGCGGAAAGGAGAAATGCGCCCATGCTTGCAGCCATACCGATACAGATGGTAGAAACGTCACACTTGACGAAATTCATCGTATCGTATATCGCCATACCTGCGGTGACAGAGCCGCCGGGGCTGTTGATATAAAACTCAATATCTTTATCGGGGTCTTGAGCTTCAAGGAAGAGCAACTGTGCAACTACCAAAGAAGCGGTTGTATCATTGACCTCATCTGACAAGAAAATTATTCTGTCATTGAGAAGTCTTGAAAAAATATCATACGAGCGCTCGCCCTTTCCCGTTTGCTCGACGACCATGGGAACAAGTGCGTTGTACATAGCCTTGTCGTAGTTGAACATATATAACCTCCTAAAATATTGCCCTAAAAGTGTGGTAAAAACTTATTTTGTGGTAACGTTAGCTTTCTCTTTAACGAGATCCATAGCCTTCTTTACCTTCATATCCTCAGCGATTGCCTCAGAGTCAATGCTTGCCTTGACCTGCTCAAGATCAACGCCGTATGCTTCAGCGATGCTCTTGTATTCGCCCTCAATATCCTCTTCGGTTGCCTTGAGGTTCTCAAGCTCTGCGATCTTTTCAAGAGCAAGTCTTGCCTTTACCTGACGCTCTGCCTGAGGTCTCATCTGAGCGCGGAGTGCATCAAGGTCAAGTCCTGTGTACTTGAAGTATGTCTTAAGGTCAAGTCCCTGCATACGAAGTCTGTTGTCGTAGTCGCGAACGAAATTCTCGGTCTCTGCAACGAACATAGGCTCGGGAATATCAGCCTCAAGCTTCTCAATGAGTGTGTCCATAAGCTTTTCTTCGATAGCTCTGTCAGCTGCGTTCTCGTGTCTCTTTTCGATTTTTGCCTTAAGATCAGCCTTATATTCATCAAGCGTATCA
Organism: Eubacteriales bacterium; assembly: GCA_045602205.1. Taxonomy (GTDB): domain Bacteria; phylum Bacillota; class Clostridia; order Oscillospirales; family CAG-272; genus HGM12713. The sequence goes on along the minus strand of JAZSBF010000093.1, from coordinate 8,383 downwards.
AATTCTGAAACGTCTTTTGCAAAAACGACGTCAAGCTCGGGAAGCTCAACCTTTGTAATAGCGTGGATAGTAACCTTGAATACAGCTTCCTTACCAGCAAGCTCAGCTGCGTGGTACTCTGTGGGGAAGGTTACGTTAACGTCGAACTCCTCGTCAACCTTCTTGCCTGCAACCTGTTCCTCAAATCCGGGAATGAAAGAGCCTGAGCCAAGCTTAAGAGCATAGTCAGTGCCTTTTCCGCCTTCGAAAGCAACGCCATCGCAAAAACCTTCAAAATCGATAACAGCGGTATCGCCCATTTCAGCAGCGCGATCGGAAGCATCGATCTCTCTGGAGTTTCTCTCTCTTACAAGCTCGATCTCCTTGTCAAGCTCCTCGTCGGTAACAGCAACAACTTCCTTCTCAACCGCGATTCCAAGATAGTCCTTTATCTCGACCTCAGGCTTTACGTAAACCTTTGCGGAGAGAACGAGACCGTTATCGTCAAGAGAAACTATATCGAACTCGGGCTGACCTACTGTTTCAAGAGCAGCTTCCTTGAGTGCATCAGCATACGCATCGGGAATAAGATCATTGATAGCATCCTCGTAGAAAATGCCTGCGCCGTACATCTTTTCAATGATAGCGCGGGGAGCTTTGCCTTTTCTGAATCCGGGAACATTGATGTTTTTAGCTTTCTTGCGAAAAACCTTGGTTACCGCTTCATCAAAAGTAGCTTTATCTACCGAGAACTGCAATTCATACCTATTTTTTTCGATTGCTTCAGATTTTGTTAAACTCATTTTGTTTAAACCTCCAAATGTATTTGATATATTTTTTTACATACATTGTATATTTTACTTTTTTTATCTTATTTTGTCAATATGATTTCACAAAAAACCTTCAAATAATTATAATTAAACGGGTTTTATATCAATTTGGGCGTGAAATTGAGGTAATCTGCCGATACCATAGTAAGTGTAACGCCTCTGTGCTCATATTTTTCGGGAATATTATAGACTCCGTGGATGTGTCCGAAGTAACATTTTTTTATGTTAAAATCGAGAAGAGTGTCAAAGGTAGTCTCGTCGCAAAAATCCTTCCAAAGAGGAGGGAAGTGAAAAAAGACGAGTATCTCATTGCCCGAGTCAGCCCTCAGCTTTTGTGCCTCTGTGAGAGCCAAGCGAAGCCTCATAGCCTCTCGGTTGACTATTTTGTTATAATCAGTAGGCTGAGCGGTTATTTGCGATGATGGGTCTAAAAACCATCCCCTTGTACCCGTTATAATGTAATTTTCCACCGAAAATGCATTGTTATTGAGTATATTCAGAGAGGTGAGCGAGTGTTCCTCGAAAAAAGCATTTAGCTTTGAGACAGTAGACCACCAAAAATCGTGATTGCCCTTAGAGATTATCTTTTTTCCGGGCAACGAATCAAGAAAGCGAAGATCCGCAAGAGACTCTTTAAGGGAAGAGCCCCAGGAGATATCTCCCGGAATTATCACAGTATCATCGTCTGTAACGATTTTTTTCCAATTTTTTTCTATCTTGGTTTCATAATCCTTCCATCTGTTTCCGAAGACATCCATTGCTTTGGAAGGATTATTTATTGAAAGATGCAGGTCGGACATTACAAAAACAGACATAAATATCTCCTAAAAAATGAATGTATCAAAACAACTGTTACGAGTAATAATAAAGATATCCAACAGTTAAGGAGGGAAATAACTTATGGAAGAAAAGAAAACAAACAATATCGGACAGAACTGCGATAAGCCCGCACATTACAACAAGGGAATCAACTGTGACGCCAAGAATTGCGTATACCACGATTGCGGACATTACTGCACCGCAGAAATGATAAACGTAGGTCCTCAGAACGCTTGCTGCAGTTCTGACACTATTTGTGCTACTTTTAAGGAAAGAAAGTAATTTTACAATTTTCCAACAGGGGCTGTCGCAAGATGTGACAGCCCCTTAAATAATTACATAAACTTATATACCGCGTCAAGCATTTCGGAAGCGTCTATAACAGTATCGAAGTTGACTTTTCTCTCTGTAAGATTTCTGAGCGGATAAGAAATTTCGGTATTTGTGAGCTCTGAAAGCTGAGAAAGGGCATCGGTATCGGATTTTGCTGCAGTATCGGTTATTGACTTATAAACATCTGCTGCAAATTTATACGGACTTGCGGTAGAAGCAACGATTATCTTCTTTCCGTCGTTGAATTTTTCTGTATATTGCTCTGCGCAATCAAGAGCGACAGAAGTATGGGTGTCAGCAAGATAACCGAATTTTTCGTAGAATTTTTTAAGCGTAGCGGCAGTTCTGGCTTCATCAGCGCAGAATCCGACAAATGTGTCGTCGATAAGCTTTTTAGTCTCGGCATCCACCGTGTATTTTCCGTTTGCGGAAAGCTCAGCCATATATCCCGCCGTCTTTTCTTCGCCTGCGGCAAAGCAGAGAAGACGCTCAAGGTTGCTGGATATAAGTATATCCATAGAGGGAGACATCGTTGTGTGGAAATGGCGGTTTCTGTCGTAGGTAGCGGTCTTGAAGAAATCTGTGAGAACATTATTTGCGTTCGATGCGCAGATAAGCTTTGCGAGAGGCAGTCCCATAAGCTTTGCTATGTAAGCCGCAAAGATATTTCCGAAGTTACCTGTTGGAACACAGACGTTTACAGTTTCGCCGTAGCTTATCTCGTTCGCGTTAAGCATATCGCAATAAGCCGATACATAGTAAACTATTTGGGGAACAAGACGTCCCCAGTTTATCGAATTTGCGCTGGAAAGGATATAGGAATTCTCAAGCAGCTTTGCGGCGGCCTCTTTGTCGGAGAATATCTTCTTTACACCCGTCTGAGCGTCGTCAAAATTACCCTTAATAGCGTAAACGTTTACGTTGTTACCCGTCTGTGTAGCCATCTGAAGTTTCTGTACCTTACTTACTCCGTCAACGGGGTAGAATACCATTATCTTAATGCGCTCGATATCCTTATATCCCTCAAGCGCGGCCTTTCCTGTATCTCCCGAGGTTGCGACGAGAATAAGAGCTGTATTATTTTCTCCTGTTTTAACAAGAGCTCTTGAGAGAAGTCGGGGCATTATCTGGAGAGCCATATCCTTAAACGCGGCGGTAGGACCGTGCCAAAGCTCAAGAGAATAGAGCGAATCGTTTATTTTGGTAAGAGGAGCTGCACCGCCCGGGAAAGACGTCTCAGAGTAAGCTGCATTGCAGTCCGAGAGAAGCTCATCATAAGTATAGTCTGTCAAGAATTTCGAGAGCACAGCAGCGGCTCTCTCTGCGTATGACATTTTGCAGAGATTTTCAATATCCTCTTTTGTTATCTCGGGAATCGACTCGGGAATAAAAAGTCCACCGTCAGAAGCCAAGCCTTGCTTTATAACCTCTGCCGAGTTATATTTCTTTTTGTTAGGGTCTCTGGTGCTGTAATACTTCATTAATTTTTTCCTTCCTTATGTGAGTTTATTTATCAACACTTATATATTTTGAGACAAAATTTTTTGCGTTTGAATAAAAAATTTTATCAATCAGTTCGTACGAAAAATTTCTTTCTAGCATTTCCTTTGCGATAGAATAGAGCGAGGTGATATCTTGAAATCCCTCGGGAGTGTCAGCTCCGTCAAAATCGCAGCCAAAGCAGAGAATATCTTCACCGCCAAGCTCAAGATAATGCTCTATATGTCTCATTATCGTCTCTATCGGAGGCTCTTTTTTTTGTGTTCCGAGATGCTCGGCACACAAATTTATTCCAACCAAGCCGCCAAGCTCTGCGATGTCTTTGAATTGCTCGTCGGTCAGATTTCGCGGATGAGGGTATACCGAATAGGAGTTTGAGTGTGAGGCAATAACGGGATTTTTTCCCTCGGAAAGCCTTATTATATCGCGCGCGCTTTTTTGTGAGGCGTGGGATATATCGGGGATTATATTGTTTTTTATACATTCCTTTATGACCGATACTCCAAAATCCGAAAGCCCCTCGTCCGTGTCGTAAGCTCCGCCTATACACGTTATCCCCGACCACAGAGGAGTGATTATTTTAACTCCGGTCTCAGACAGTGCATTAAGGCGTGAGATATCGTAATTGAGTATTCTTGCGTCCTCAAGAGAGAGTATCAAGCCGACAGGGTGAGTGTCGCTTGAAAATATATCTTTTTCTGCGTTTAAAATATCCCTTTTCAGATATTCCGCAATCTCAAAAAAACGCCTATATGCAGAATCATTGTCGAGCGTCTTGTCGCTCCATATCGCAAGGACTTGAAGATATTCCTTATACACCTCGGCCTTTTTCAGCGAGACTGCCTCGGTATTATCAAAAAATGAATGTGAGTTTTTAAATATTTCATAGGCAGTATCACAGTGGATATCCGCGAGAGAAAGTTGTTTCATAAACCTCCGAAAAAGTTTAATTTGCTCCGTAAGCGTCGGTAATATGATTTAATTTAACAACTTCCAGTGTTTTTTTGTCAAGCCATACCTCTATAACGTCCATTCTCGGTTGCTTTGAGGTCGGCTTTTTCGAGAGATATGCCAATGCAGCTTCAATAAGTCTTTTTTGCTTTGCCGGTGTGACCGCGGAGGAGGGAACTCCGTAAGGAGAATTTTGAGTCGGATCGGCAGTGCGGGTCTTTACCTCTACGAATAAAATGAATTTATCGTTCTCGGCAACGATATCAAGCTCGTTATGAGAAAAATGACAATTTCGTCCTTTTATTTTATATCCGTTCTTTTTAAGAAAACGTTCGGCGGCGCGCTCTCCGATATCTCCGATCTCTTTTGTGCTCATGCCTTTGTCTCCTTGTCGAGAAATCTTATAAATTTAGTTCTGTATATAGGAGCTGGGCCGTATTTTATGAGTGCCTCGCGGTGCGCCTTCGTTCCGTATCCCTTGTGTTTGGCTATACCGTATTCGGGATACATAGTATCGAGCTCGTAGCATATTCGGTCACGTGTGACCTTTGCGAGAATAGAAGCCGCCGCGATAGAGGGAGAAATAGCGTCTCCGTGAACGACGGTTCGGACGGGAAGCGTGAAGCCTCTTGAGATGTTTCCGTCTATAAGTGCAAAAGACGGCTTTATGGGTAGCGAATCGATAGCGCGTCTCATAGCAAGAAGCGTTGCGGAAAGTATATCGGTCTGGTTTATCTCCTCGACCGTCGCGTGACAGACGGCCCAAGCAACAGCCTCTTTTGTTATTGTATCATAAAGCTGCTCGCGCTTGGATTCGGAAAGCTTTTTCGAGTCGTCCAAGCCTTCTATGTAAAGACCGTCGGGCAAAATAACTGCCGCCGCGGTCACAGGCCCGCACAAAGGTCCTCTGCCTGCCTCGTCAACGCCGCATATGATATCATACCCCTTAAGGCGCATCTCATTTTCAATAGTATATTCAAGCATATTCACCTCGGTTAAATTTTATCGAGTGATATTCTGCCAATTTTGGCGGCTCTGAATTCGTCTATAAGCATATTAGCGGTTCTTTCGGTGTTTATTTCTCCGCCGCTGACTAAAAATCCGCGTTTTCTGCCGATAAGGCAGAGAAGATCGTAATCGGAAAGCTCGTCGTAGGATGACGGCTCAAGCTTATATCTCGTCTCAAGAAGCTTGGGATACTGTGTGCGAAGTCTGTTACAAAGCGCGCACGCAACTGTTTCGATATCCAAGATATCGTCCTTTATAGCTCCTGTTATTGCCAAATTTTCTCCGATGCTCTTGTCGTCGAATTTTGGCCAGAGAATACCCGGCATATCAAGCAGTAAGATGCCGATGTTCGTGGCTACCCACTGCTTATCTACGGTAACACCGGGGCGGTTTTCGACCTTAGCCTTTTTGTTTCCGCAGATCTTATTTATAAGCGAGGATTTTCCCACGTTTGGAATACCGAGAACCATTGCCTTGAGCATTCTTCCCGACATTCCTTTGTCCTCGTATCTGTCAAGCTTTTCCTGACAGAGCTTTTTTATGGAGGGCGCTATCTTGTTAAGTCCCGCGCCCGTGATGCAATCGGTCTCGATGCATACGGTGTTATCGTCGCTATACGCGGCGCGCCATTTTTCTGTCATTTGAGGGTCTGCAAGGGAAGCCTTGTTCAAAAGAATTATCTTAGGCTTGTTTTGCGTAAGCTTTGTTATTTCTGGATTTCTTGAGCTGAGCGGAATTCTTGCGTCTAAAAGCTCTATTACGGCATCAACGTTCTTAAGGTTTTCGGTTATAAGTCGGCGTGTCTTCGCCATATGACCAGGAAACCACTGTATATTTTGTGACGGCATTATAACCTACCTCCTTTAATATCAATCAACAGTTCCTATCTTATCGAAAGGTGTAATTCTGAATACCACCTTGCCTAAAACGCGGCGCTCGTCAACCATACCTATCGTATCTCCGCGGCTGTCGGAAGAATGATTTCGGTTGTCACCCATAACAAAGAGACAGCCTTCGGGAACTTTGTAGGGATAGGTGTGTGTGGACGTGAGGATAGCCTTACCGCTGTCAAGATGCATATACGGCTCATCTAATATGAAGGTATTTCCGTCTGTGCCTGTTATCTTGACCGTCCAAGTGTCAAAATCTATATCTATCGTCTCGCCCTCGGTAGCTATAACTCTTTTTACGATAGGCTCATCAAGAGTGTCCGTTTGATGAAAGACGATGATATCTCCGCGCTCGGGCGTGTAGAAAAGATTTGACACCAAAAGCATCTCATCGGCTATAAGTGTTTTTTCCATTGAAGGTCCTTCAACTTTACAAAGTCTTATAGCAAAAGAGAAAATCAAAATGACCGCGCATATAGCAAAAACGAATATCTCCACGTAATCGAAAAGCGAGGAGAGGAAGCTTGGCTTCTTGGGCTCTTGCGAAGATGCTGTATCGTTGCTGTTGAACTCATCCGATGTTGTCTCTTCAAACTCGTTTTTCTGAAATTCTTCAGTGTTTTCGTTGAAATTTTCTTTGTTGAGCATTTTTAGCTCCTTGTAGTAAAATTATTTTTCTGTAAGGATTCCCATAAGGTTATAGCCGTCGCTTACGTAATTTCCAACAGCTTCGGCGGTCTGCTCGGTGAAGGTGTTTACTCCGTCACGCTGGGCTGTGGAGGAGTAGATCATAAAGGGAACAGGGGAGATAGAGTGTGTTCTTATTCTTATGGGAGTCGGATGGTCGGGAAGGATCATCACCTTAAAATCCTCTCCTGTGGATGAGAGATACTCATATACGGGCTTGAGGATCTTGGAGTCTATAAGCTCAATAGAGAGGACTTTGTTTTCGATCTCGGCTCTGTGACCGCATTCGTCGGGTGCTTCAACGTGAACGTAAACAAGATCGATAGCGTCCTTAAACGCCTGTATAGCCGCATTTGCCTTTCCGGTGTAGTTTGTATGTACGTTTCCTGTTGCGCCTTCAACGTCGATAGACTTCATCTTTGCGCAAAGTCCGATGCCCTTGATAAGATCGACAGCAGAGATAACCGCGGCATCAAGTCCCCATTTTTCCTTGAAGGAGGGAAGCTGAGGCTTCTTTCCGGGACTCCAGAGCCAAGCTGAGTTTGCGGGCTTAAGTCCGCGAGCCTTTCTTGCGATATTTACAGGATGGTCCTTGAGGATATCGTAGCTATCCTTCATAAGCTTAAGAAATTCAGCGCCGCCGTTGCTTTCCTTGGGAAGATATTCACCAATGCGCTTTCCGAGAATATCGTGAGGGCGCATAAAGTCATATTTATCGTTGCCGTTTTTCCAGATAAGGCAGTGACGGTAGCTTACGCCGGTATAGAATTTCTTTATATCGTCGCCCATTTTTTCTTCAAGGGTCTTGATAAGCTCATCGGCCTCGGCTGTGGTTATCTCGTCTGCGCTGTGGTCAAGGATAATTCTGTCCTCATAGTTTTCTTCATCCTCGGTAAGAGTTACAACGTTGCATCTGTAAGCAGTCTCGTCACTCTTCATCTCGATGCCCATACTTACGGCTTCGAGCGGGGAACGACCTTTGGAATAAATTTTGGGGTCAAAGGAAAGAATTGCCATATTTGCGGTATCGCTTTCGGGAACCATTCCTTCGGGTACGTTTGAAACTGTTCCGACAAATGATTTTGCTGCAAGCATATCCATAGTGGGTTTGTTTGCTTTTTGCATAGGAGTGAGATTTCCAAGCTCGGCAATAGGTTCGTCAGCCATTCCGTCGGGAATAAGTACAAGATATTTCATTTATAAATTCCTCTCAATCATAATAGTCAGATGAATCGTAGAAAGATCCACCTTATAATTATAACATACAAACGAAAGATTTACAACAAGTTAATATAAAATTTTAATAAAAAAATTAACAAATAAATTCTAATAATCCTTGAAAAAAAGCCGCATTTGTGATATATTTATTAAAGAGATGTGTTTTGG
>JAZSBF010000092.1:0-7280 GCA_045602205.1 Eubacteriales bacterium | reverse complement strand
ACTCTTTGACGAGATCAGCACTTGCTTTTGCTTTGTACTTATCTCTTGTTGTTCAATTTTCAATGACCGCGCCACCCGCTCTCGCGGACAGCTTGACTATTATATCACATCCCTTTCTCCTTGTCAATATCTTTTTTTAACTTTTTTTGAAAAAATTCGATTTTGTATCGATTGGCATTTTTAAAATTTCAAAATAGCTGTTTTTTTGGTACAAATAACCAAATTATGTAATTGAGCATAAGGATTTGAGAAAATACACGCTCTGCGTGATGATATAAAACAACAGCATCGCCGTTCTTTATGATATACGCCCTTATAGGCGATGATATACCAAGCCTATCGGCTTGGATAAAAAATCACCAAGCGATCGCTTGGTGATTTTTTGGTGGAGACAGTTGGAGTTGAACCAACGACCCCATGCATGTCAAGCATGTACTCTAACCAACTGAGCTATGCCTCCGAACAGACGATATTATAGCACAAATATTTTCAAAAAGCAATACCTTTTTTAAAATTATTTTTCCTTCTCTGCTTTTTTCGCTTATCTTAAGCACCAATTTCCTTAAAACTGTTGAAAAATTTAATGTTTTGTACTATAATAATATATTATACATTATTGTATCAGGAGTCTGCTTTGAAAAAACTTTTGAAATTTTTTAAGGGTTATTACAAAGAATCTGTAATAGCTCCTCTATTTAAGATGCTTGAAGCTTCATTCGAGCTTTTCATCCCGCTTGTGGTGGCAGAAATAATTGACGTTGGTATCATACATCAAAATACCTCCCGCATATATTCAATGTTCACCATTATGATACTTCTCGGAATAATCGGTCTTTCCTGCGCTCTTTGCGCTCAGTATTTTTCGGCAAAAGCCGCCGTGGGAGTATCTTCTGCAATAAGGAGCTCGCTTTTCTCGCATATACAGTCATTCTCACACTCGCGCACTGACAGCATAGGAACATCAACTCTTATAACAAGAATAACCAGCGATGTAAACACGGTACAAACCGGAATAAACCTCTTTCTACGTTTGTTTATGCGCTCCCCATTCGTTGTTTTCGGCGCTATGATAATGGCGTTTTCGATAAACGCCCGTCTTGCGCTCATATTCACCGTGGTTATCCTGCTGCTTGCGATAGTCGTATTTGGAATAATGCTCATAAGTATCCCTATATATAAAAAGGTACAAAACCGACTTGACAGAGTGGTCGCAAAGGTACGCGTAAATTACACCGGAACTCGCGTTATCCGAGCCTTCAATAAGCAAACGGCAGAGATTTCGGATTTCGATGAGCGCAACGAATCCCTAACAAAGCTTCAGCTCTTTGCGGGAAAAATATCCGCGCTTATGAATCCGCTTACATACGTCCTCATAAATCTTGCGATAATTATGCTGATAAAATACGGCGCTATATCGGTAAACGAGGGTATTATATCTCAGGGTGAGCTTGTGGCACTCTACAACTATATGACACAGATACTCGTTGAGCTTATCAAGCTCGCGAATCTGATAATCACTCTCACCAAGAGCTCTGCGGGCGCAAAGCGTATAAGCGCGATATTGGATACCGAATCAGACATTGCGTTTTCTTCGGAGAAGGACAGCTCATCGGACGAGCTTGCGGTTGAGTTTGACAATGTAAGCTTTTCATACAATCGCTCGGGCGACCCCGCGATAAGTAATATATCCTTCAAAGTCAAGAAAGGAGCGACCGTGGGCATTATAGGCTCCACGGGCTCTGGGAAGTCCACACTTGTAAATCTCATTCCGGGATTTTATCATCCCACCTCGGGAAATGTTTTCATAAACGGTAAGAATACGGCTCTTTACGAGAGCGAGGAATTGCGCTCGATGTGCGGAGTTGTAGAGCAAAAGCCTTCTCTTTTCAAGGGTTCTGTACGCTCCAATCTTTTGTGGGGCAAGAAGGACGCCTCCGATGCTGAGCTTTGGTCGGCGCTCTCGCTCGCTCAGGCAGATAACTTTATCCGTGAAAAAGCCGAAGCCCTTGACGAGCCCGTAAAGCAAAACGGAAGCAATTTTTCGGGCGGACAAAAGCAAAGGCTCACGATAGCACGCGCGCTTGTAAAGCGTCCCGAAATACTTATCCTTGACGATTCAGCATCGGCTCTAGACTACGCCACCGAGGCAAAGCTTCGTTCGGCTATCGCTTCTCTTGATTATAATCCCACGAAATTTATAGTTTCACAAAGGACCTCGTCGATACTTCACGCCGACCTTATTTTAGTCCTTGACGACGGAGAGATATCGGCTATGGGAAGGCACGAAGAGCTACTTGACTCCTGTGAGATATACAAAGAGATATACGACTCTCAATTCACGGCGGGAGGTGACGAGATATGAAAAGATCAGACACAAAAAGATCCGTCAAGACCTTTTTTAAGGTTCTGAAATATCTGCGCCTTTACCGTATCCATTTTGCCCTCTCAATCTTATTCACCGCAATATCGGTAATTCTCACACTTTACGTGCCGATACTCATTGGAAAGGCTATCGACCGCATAATAGGAAAAGGAAACGTTGATTTTGATGCCATCTCGGGTATCCTATTTAAAATTCTGATAGTAATTCTCGCAACCGCAGTCCTTCAGTGGATAATAAACGTTCTTAACAACCGAATGGCATACGGTATCGTGAAGAACGTTCGCAGAGAGGCGTTTTTGAAAATTCAGAAGTTCCCCATATCCTATATTGACTCTCACCGCTCGGGCGAGATAGTCAGCCGTACGATATCGGACGCAGAGCAATTCTCCGACGGACTTCTGCTCGGATTTACTCAGTTCTTCAACGGAATAATGACTATCCTTGTGACACTTATATTTATGCTGATGATAAGCCCGCAGATAACCGCTATCGTGGTCATACTCACCCCTGCTTCGCTCTTTGTTGCGGCATTTATCGCAAAAAAGACCTACTCTATGTTCAAGCTTCAATCCGAGATAAGAGGAGAGCACACCGCCCTTATAGACGAAACTATCTCGTGTCACAAGACGGTGGTTGCTTTTGGAAAGGAAGATGACGTTATATCCGAATTTAACGAGATAAACGAAAGACTTCGCAAGGCATCACTTCGCGCTATCTTCTTCTCGTCGATAACAAATCCTTCGACCCGATTTCTCAACGGAACAATTTACGCGCTCGTTGCTCTTTTCGGAGCTCTTGCTTGTATAAGAGTAGGTGGGGCATCGATAACGGTGGGACTTCTTTCAAGCTTTCTCGCTTATTCCACGCAGTACACAAAGCCTTTCAATGAAATATCGGGCGTCGTCACCGAGCTTCAGAATGCTCTTGCTTGTGCCGAAAGAGTTTTCGAGATAATCGAAGCTCCTATTCCCTGCGACGATTCTGAAAATGCGCCCAAAAATATCGAGTTCAAGGGAAAAATTGAATTTCGTGACGTTTGCTTCTCGTATTCTCCCGAAAAGCCTCTCATTCAAAACTTCAATTTCACTGCCCTTCCCAGTCAAAAAATAGCTATCGTAGGTCCGACAGGATGCGGAAAGACCACTCTTATAAATCTCTTGATGCGCTTTTACGACGTAAACAGCGGAGCTATTATGATAGACGGAAAGGATATTCGCAAGATAAACAAAGCGGCTCTCAGAACTTCATTTGGTATGGTGCTTCAGGACACTTGGCTCTCCGAGGGCACGATACGCGACAACATAGCATTCGGAAAGCCCGATGCTAACGACGAGGAGATAATAGCCGCGGCAAAGGCAGCGCACGCGCACAGCTTTATCCGAAGACTTCCCGACGGATATAATACGGTTATCGGAGAGGACGGCGGAGCACTCTCACAAGGTCAGAAGCAGCTCCTTTGTATATCGAGAGCAATGCTTACTCTGCCCGAAATGCTGATACTTGACGAAGCGACATCGTCTATCGACACCCGCACCGAGATCCGCATACAAAAGGCCTTCTCGAAGATGATGGAAGGGCGCACAAGCTTTATCGTGGCGCACAGGCTATCAACTATAATGAGTGCCGACGTTATTCTCGTTATGAAGAACGGAAATGTGATAGAAAAAGGAACTCATTCAGAGCTTCTCGCAAAAAAAGGCTTCTATTTTGAGCTATACAACAGCCAATTTTCCAAAATATAGCTTTAAATATTGACAAAACCATCAAAAATCGTTATACTAAAATCAATATAATTCAAATACCGTCTTAGGTACAGGAGGTAAAAAATGGATGTCAAAAGAAATCTGACTATGCTTTGCGATTATTACGAGCTTACAATGGGCAACGGATATTTCAAATGCGGTATAGGCAATAGAAACGTATACTTTGACGTATTTTACAGAAACAATCCCGATAACGGCGGTTACGCCATAGCCGCGGGACTTGAGCAGGTTATAGAATACATCGAAAATCTTCACTTCACCGAAGAGGATATCACCTATATTCGTTCAAAGGGCTGTTTTTGCGAGGAATTTCTTGACTATCTCGCAAACTTCAAGTTCACGGGCGATATCTGGGCTATTCCCGAGGGTACTGTGGTATTCCCCGGTGAGCCGCTTATGACGGTAAAAGCCCCTGCTATACAGGCGCAGTTCATCGAGACCTTCGTTCTTATGATGATAAACCACCAGTCATTGATAGCGACAAAGGCATCAAGACTTGCAAGAGCCGCAAAGGGACGCGCGATAAGCGAGTTCGGCTCTCGCAGGGCGCAGGGCGCTGACGCGGCGATGCTTGGCGCAAGAGCCGCTTATATCGGCGGAGTCGGAGCTACCGCCTGCGCTATCGTCGACAGAGATTTCGGCGTTCCCGCGACGGGCACTATGGCTCACTCGTGGGTGCAGATGTTCGACTCGGAATATGAGGCATTTAAAACTTATTGTGAAATATATCCCAACAACGCGACCTTACTCGTTGACACCTTCAACGTTCTTGAGAGCGGTATTCCGAACGCTATAAAAGCGTTTAATGAGATACTCGTACCCAAGGGGATCAAAAACTGCGCCGTAAGAATAGACTCGGGTGACGTTACCTACCTCACGAAGAAAGTGAGAAAAATGCTTGACGAGGCGGGATTTACAGAATGTAAGATAGTTGTTTCGAACTCTCTTGACGAATATCTTATCAGAGAGCTTATACGTCAGGGAGCTGAGGTAGACGCGTTTGGTGTTGGCGAAAGACTTATAACCGCCAAGAGCGACCCCGTTTTCGGCGGAGTATACAAGCTCTGTGCTGTCGAAACTGAAAACGGCGAGATACTTCCTAAGATCAAAATCAGCGAAAATGTTGGAAAAATAACCACCCCCCACTTTAAAAAGCTCTCCCGCCTGCGCGACAAGGATACAGGCAAGGCAGAAGCAGATCTTTTGTGCGTATACGACGAGGAGATAGACGACTCGACCCCTATTGAGCTGTTCGACCCCGCGCATACCTGGAAGCGCAAGACCCTTTCGAACTATACCGCCGAGCTTCTTCAGACGAAGATATACGAAAACGGAAAGCTTGTCTACAAGCTTCCCAATATCCACGATATCCGCCGTCACTGCCAGAATGAGATAGAGGGAATGTGGGACGAGGTGAAACGTTTCAACAATCCTCATAATTATTACGTTGACCTTTCTCAAAAGCTTTGGGATATCAAGCACAATATGATAGCTGAGCATAGAAAGACGAGATAAAAGTTTTTATGAAATCGTATAAAACGAACGAATTTTTCTCTGATTCGCCCTCGGTGGTAGCCCTCGGTTGCTTTGACGGTGTTCATATCGGACATCAGACCGTTATCAGACGGGCTGTCAATATCGCAAAAGAGCTTTCCGTAAAAAGCGCTGTCTGGACATTTGACGAATCTCCGAGAAATTTTTTCACCCCGTATGCCTCTCCCATAATAACCGACCGTGACGAGAAGCGTAGGCTTATGAGAGCTCTTGGAATAGACATATTTGTTTCTGTTCCCTTTGACACAGAAACAGGTTCTCTTTCCCCAAAGGATTTCTTTGAAAAAATTCTTATTCAAAAGCTTTGCGCCGTTCATATAGTCTGTGGGTTCAACTACTCCTTCGGCAAAGGAGGCGCGGGAAAGACAGACCTTCTCAAAGCACTCTGCGACGAGCGCGGTATTGGTCTCACAGTTATCGAAAGCGTTGATACAGAAGGCACTCCGATAAGCTCATCAAGAATAAGAGAGGCTATCGAGGCCGGAAATATTGAGGAAGCGCAAAAATATCTTGGACGTCCGTTTTCTATCAATACGATAGTTATCGACGGTCAAAAGCTTGCCAGAAGGCTTGGATTTCCAACCGTTAATCAGGTCTTTGAGCGCGGGATACTTGTGCCCCGTCACGGAGTATATATAACCCGCGTGACCATAGATTCAAAGAAGTACTACGGCATCACAAACGTGGGTATCCGTCCTACTGTGGGAGGTAAGATTCTTTGTGCCGAAACTCATATACTTGATTTTAGCGGAAATCTTTACGGCAAAAAGCTCCGAGTAGAATTTTTGCATTTTATGCGTCCCGAGACAGCTTTCTCCTCTATCGACGACCTTTCGCAAAAAGTTCATGAGGATATAACCGAGGCAAAAGCTATAATATCTCAAAAATATAGCAAATAAATATTGCGTTTGCTAATATTTAGCAATAAAAGGCTCGATATTCCACATATCGAGCCTTTTGTTTTTTGATTTATTTTAGCACTCTTATTTGTAGAGTGCTAAATGTTTACAAAAAGGACATAGATATAACTTTAATTATTAATATTCGAATGGTATCATATAGGTGTTGATAGAGGTGATACACAGCCCATATCAAAATATAAAAAAATAATATAAATTATATAAGGAGGATCTACTATGTTTTATCTCACACCATTTTCACGAAACCAATTTCTTTCCTTCGACCCGTTCAAAGAGATATCGGAGATTGAAAAAAGCTTTTGGGGTGCTTCTCAGCCCTCATTCAGAACAGACGTCAAGGAGACCGAAACGGCCTATATCCTCGAAGCAGAACTTCCAGGATTTGAAAAGAACGAAATATCGGTTCAGATAAAGGAGGACCGTCTCACGATAAGCGCTTCACATTCCGAAAATAAGGAAAGCGAGGAAAAGGGCGACTACCTGAGACGCGAACGCTCTTACAGCTCTTATACAAGGAGCTTTGGACTTAACGGAATAAGCAGAGATAACATCTCGGCAAGCTATAAAAACGGTATTCTCTGTCTCACTCTTCCCAAGGAAGAAGCTAAAAAGATAGACGTTCGTACGCTTGATATCGAATAAAACTATAAAGGCGTCGCG
>JAZSBF010000091.1:0-16255 GCA_045602205.1 Eubacteriales bacterium | reverse complement strand
CTAAATTTTAAATCTTATCGTTTCGTAGCGAGTGCTAGGGACACCGTGGCGCGAGCCGAAACGGCGGGAGCTCAAGTGAGGAGCGGTAAGCAAAATCTTGTTTGAATAGCAAGACTTTACTCCGAACGCGAGGTTTTGCTTATAAAAATTTCACTCTTACGTCTCGTGAGAGTGAAAAGCAAAACTTCTAATTAATAGTACCCTTTTCAGCAAGTTTCTTGGGGAGCGCGAGGGGCTTCTTTTCAAAGAAGCCCCTCGCATATTCCTTTCCAACTCAACACAAACTAACCTATCTCGGAAATTTTTATCACTACCACCGAGATATCGTCGTTTCCGTTCTCGCATCTTGCTCTTTCTGCAATAAGCTCTGCGGTATGGCGGACTCCCTCGCCCTCGATATTCTTCTTCAGAAGCTCAAAGAGCCACGGACATTCCTCCTTACCCTCTGTAACTCCGTCGCTGACCATAACGATAACGTCTCCGTCGCTGACGTCAAAGCTTATTTTTTTAGCGTCGAGTTCTCGGATTATCCCCACGGGAACGGTTTTCGAGCGAAGCTTGAAAACACTTCCGTCCCTGAATACATAGGTGGGAGCTGCTCCGCTTTTGTAAAATGCCGCCTTCCCCGAGAGCATATCAAGCTCAAACAGGTCGACGGTTGCCGAGCATTCGTGCATACTTCCGCCGCCCTTGTTTCGTAAAAATCCGTTCAACATTCGCAAAGAGGTGTCGCAACGGTTGCCTGAGGACAGCATCTTTTCCATAAACATAGCGCATATTCCCGAGGTCAGCGCGGCATCTCTTCCGGAGCCCATTCCGTCGCTGATGAAGGAATAAAACTTGTCCCCCTCGCCCTCAAAAATGCTGACCGTGTCTCCGCAAAAGCTTTCCTCCTCCCGCGACCTCATAGATATCTTGGCAAAATCGACTGAAAATCTTCGGGTGGGTGAAAGTCTCATCACAGCGAAGCCACCCTCACTTTCGGTGATAGCCTCGCACTCAAAGCTCTCGCCTATGAGTGATGCGGCGATATTTACAAGGGTATTTTCTGCCGCCCTCAGTATCTCCTCAGATGCGGCAAAAATTTGTATCTGCTTCTTTTCCTTTCCGTATATCAAGGCGTGGAATGTGTCGGGAAGTGCGGCGCTTATGCGCTCGCAAAGCTCACGGCTGAGAGTCTCGTCGTATTCAAACTCGCCTTCCTCCTCGGTAATCGAGCTTGAGAGAAGCTCTGCCATCGCCTCGTAGTCAAGCGCAAATATTTCGGTCTTGTCGCAAAGCAAAAGCTGTCTTGTGTGAAGCGCGTAATTGTGATTTATCTCGTCGGTTATGTCGGGCAATCTCTCGCATATCCCACGGAGCTTCTCGGGCACGTCGTCGTATCTGACCTCTCGTTTTTTGTGCACGGCGGCACTTATGGCGCTGACGGCGGCAAGCGTTTCGCTGTAATTCTCCTCCCAGCAAAGCTCCTTGTGTCTGCATCCCGTGCAACAGGCGTCAAAAGCGTTATCGCATATCTGCTTCGTATCGCAGACAAGCGGAGTTTTAGTTCTTGCACCAAGCTCGAAAAAGAATTTTGAAAGCTCGGAAAACGTGTCGCACATCGATCGAGCCTTCTGTCTCACAGCGTCAAGCCTTGCGCTACTCAGCAGAGAGACGTCCGAGATACAAGTGCCCTCAGTCTCCGTCTCGCTCTCTTCTGTCACAGGGGTATCCTCGCTTACAGCGGCTGAGCTGAAAAAGAGCCTGTCCAATACCGCAAAGAGCAGACTTGCGGCAAGCATTGCGGGCATAAGAGTTGTCACTGCCGCTATTCCCTTGACGTATATGCCCCACGCAAAGCCGACAGAGAATGCCGCCATCGAGGCAAAAAACTGCGACACGCGCCAAAGCGCGCCTGCGGCAAGTGCCGCAAAAATGAAGGACGGCGCATAAATGGGGGAGTAGGCAAGTCCGCAAATGATAGCCGCAGCAACTCCCGCCGTCAATCCCTTTTTGCGAGTGACGTAAAGGGTGAGAAAGGTAGTCGCAAACGCCGCCACCGACACGCCCCAAAGAGTAGCATTCCTTGCGGCAAACACACCTAAGGCAGCGAGAACGGCAGACGAAAAATATCTGAAATTATCCTCGTCAGAGACTCTTTCGTTGAAAAGTCCGTTGAGTAAAATGACCGCAGAGGGCGCGACAAGTATCCCGAGCAGCGCGCCGTAGAGGTCGTAATACAAAAATCCTCCCGATACGAGCGCATAGAGCGATACGATAAACGCCGATACGCAGGACGTCGCCATTCTCAGAAAGACGTTTTCAGAGAATATCTTATCAAGTGTTGCCGAGAAGCTGAGTGCGCCCGACGCTGAGGCGTCTGCTGGGGGCGGGTCAAGTAAAAGTCTTGAGAGAACCCTTATTATAAGCGCGGCAACGTAGGCGCAAAGCATAAGCGAGGGCTTGTCCGCGCCGATGGCTGAGAGGCAAACACCCGTAAAAATGTACGGTATCTTTTTATCCGCCGCGCACAAAAGCGCTATTCCGAGAGGCTGTGCGCCAAACGGAAGCTTACAAGCGCCAAGAAAATACGCCAAAACGGCAAAAAGCACGCCTTTGAGTATCTCTCTTGTAAGCCGTTTTGCGCCGATAGAGTCTCTCTTTGGGCTTCGCTCTTCCTCAACTACCTCGTCTTCTTCAAAATCAAGTGTATCGTTTTCCAAAAACTCCTCATAATTTTTTTCTTCCGCATTCATTTTTTTTATTTCCTTTCTCTATTAAGAGTTATGGAAATATTTTACATCAAATTTCGTGCTGTTTTTGTCGAAACAGGAAAAACTTCCCGATTTTTTTGCCGACAAAAAATGACAGAAGACGAACTAACGCAGCGAATATATCGCAAAGAAAAAAAGAGGAAACATTTCGGCTATAAAACCGATTTGTTTCCTCTTTATGTCGTTATATGGGCTTGGGTTTAGCTGAGCAGTCAAATGCGATGCTCGCACTTAGCGGGATTTTCAAATTCTCCGATAAGGACATCACCCATTTACGAGAGATTTATATTATTTTTAATCCTCTTTAGCTTTTTTTGAGAGCATACGGTTTGTGAGTATGCCGAGGATAAGAGCGCAGGCGATAGCTGTGATAGTTACCTTGCCGATAGCTATTGCCATACCGCCGATACCTGTGATAAGGATAACAGATGCGGTAAAGAGGTTAGCGTTCTTCTCAAGGTCTACCTTCTGTATCATCTTAAGACCCGAAACCGCGATAAATCCGTAAAGGGTGATACAAACTCCGCCCATTACGCATCCGGGGATAGAGTCAAGGAAAGCTACGAAGGGAGAGATAAAGGATACTACAAGAGCCATAATTGCCGTTGTGGTGATTGTTACGACAGAAGCGTTTCTTGTGATAGCAACGCAGCCGACAGACTCGCCGTATGTGGTGTTGGGGCATCCGCCGAAGAATGCTCCGACGATAGAGCCTACGCCGTCACCGAGAAGCGTACGGTGGAGACCGGGGTCTTCAAGAAGATCGGACTCGATTATCGAGGAGAGGTTCTTGTGGTCTGCAATATGCTCTGCGAAAACAACGAACGCAACGGGAATATAAGCCACGGCGATAGTTGCCACGTAGGACCAGTTGAAGTCAGAAAGACCCTTGAACGCATTTACAAAGGTGAACTCGGGCACAGCGATAAAGGTTTTGAGCGTTACTCCGTCGGCAACCAATGCCTTGAAGGGAGCAAAATCGATAACCCTCATAGCATCGTTGCCCGTGGAAATACCGATAACGGTGAAAACGAGAGCAACCGCGTAACCTGCGAGGATACCGATGATAAAGGGGATAAGCTTAGCGAACTTCTTGCCGTAGGTCGAGCAAAGAACAACGACCGCGAGAGTTACGAGAGCGCATATGAAGGAAAGCCAGATATTTGTGCTCATAATGAACGCGCCGTTTGAATCCTGAGGACCGTATGAGAAAACGTCCTTAACGGCAGCGCCCGCAAGAGAGAGACCGATAAGAGCGACTGTCGGACCGATAACAACGGGGGGCATAAGCTTGTTGAGCCAGTTAACGCCCGCAAGCTTTACAATTATAGCTATGAATACGTAAACGAGACCCGCAAAGACTGCTCCGAGAACGAGTCCTAGATAGCCGAGAGTCATTGAGACAGCGCCTGCGAAAGCGGTTACCATAGAGCCGATAAACGCGAAGGACGAGCCAAGGAATACAGGGCTTCTGAACTTTGTAAAGAGCTGATAAACGATAGTTCCCACACCTGCGCCGAAAAGTGCGGCAGAGGCAGGCATACCGTTTCCGACTATTGCGGGAACGGCAATGGTTGCCGCCATAATGGCAAGTAACTGCTGGATAGCGAACACAAGGATCTGAGAAAATTTGGGTTTGTCTTTGACACCGTAGATGAGTTTCATAAATCTTCCTCCATTTTTTGTTTTGGCTGTAATTTTTACAGATACAGAAAAAACCGCCCCGCAAAGAATATCTCTTTTAACGGCAGCGGCACTCGCGGTACTGTACATTTATTGTATATGTCCGACTTGTACAATATTGCTTGTCCTTGATTCATACGCATCTGCCGTTGAAACGGACAACTTTTTCTACATTATTATATCACGATATTTCGCATTTGTAAATAGCTTTATGAATTTTCACGCTGTTTTACAGAAATAATTTTTTTAAAATTGTAAAAATATTACAGTTATTGAAGCATATACACTTTGCAATAATATTTAGTGAGCAGTCAAAACACAAAAACTGCAAAATACGTATATGTAGCAAAGAAAGGAAGTTATTAACCGATATGAAAAAAAGATTACTTGCATTATTTCTCGGGCTTGTTATGATCATGCCTTGCATGATAGCCTGCAATCGAAAGGGAGGGGGTACGGCAGACGTTCACGTCTTTTACTATACGTACAGCGACCCCTACGTCTCAAGCGTAAGAAACGCTCTTACCGCAAAGCTTTCTGAGAGAGGCATAAGCTACCAGGACTACGACGGAAACGGAAATCAGACAACACAGACAGAGCAGGTACAGACCGCTATAACAAAGGGCGCGAAGGTGATAGTCGTAAACATCGTAAACACGGGCTCTGACGACGCCGCGGGAGGTATCGTCACACTTGCGAAGAATGCGGGGATACCCGTTATATTCTTTAACCGAGAGGTCTCCGATACAGTCATATCGGGATATGACAAATGCACCTTTGTCGGTACTCGCGCCGAGGAGTCGGGAAAGCTTCAGGGCGAGATGATAGGAGAATATCTGGTCAAAAATTTTGATGCTGTCGATATAAACGGCGACGGAGAGATATCATATATAATGTTCAAGGGCGAGGAAGGCAATAACGAGGCTATTTACAGAACGCAGTACAGCGTAGAGGAGGCTAACAAAAAGCTCAGCGCGGCAGGCAAAAAGCCCCTTAGATTTTATGATGACAGCAACCCCAATAAATATCTCGTTGACAGAAACGGACAGTGGTCGGCATCCGCCGCAAACGAATATATGACGACAGCGCTCACCTCTTATAACGAGAAACACAAAAATATGATAGAGCTTGTTATCTGCAACAATGACGGAATGGCAGAGGGGGCTATCAGCGCGCTCAACACGGCGGGATACAATACAGGCGCAAACTCAAGGAGTATTCCTGTTTTCGGAGTTGATGCGAGCGAAGCGGCAAGAGAGCTTATCAAAGGCGGCAAGATGGCAGGCACGATAAAGCAGGACGCCGTGGGAATGGCAGAGGCGATAACTAAGGTCGTAGAGAACGGACTTGGAGAGAGAGACCTTCTTGAAGGAATGGGCGATTACAGCATCGACGAGAAGGTCGACAAGATAAGAATAGCCTATTCTAAATATATTGGAGAAAACGAATAACTGAAAGTAGAGTAAAGGAAAGCGATATGTCTGATAAAATTTTGCTGGAGATGCAGGATATCTGCAAGGAATTTCCCGGTGTAAAGGCGCTTGACGGTGTCTCTCTGAGGGTGAGAGAGGGCACTGTACACGCCCTTATGGGCGAGAACGGAGCGGGGAAGTCCACGCTTATGAAATGTCTTTTCGGAATATACACAAGAAGCTCGGGAAGAATATTGCTTGACGGCGAGGAGGTATCCTTTAAAAACCCCAAGGACGCGCTTGAGCACGGCGTGGCGATGGTGCATCAGGAGCTCAATCAGGCGCTCAAACGCAACGTTATGGACAATATCTGGCTTGGAAGATATCCAAAAAGCTTTGGGGTTGTCATCTCAGAAAAGCAGATGTACCGCGAGACAAAGAAGATATTTGAGGAGCTTGGTATTTCCACAGACCCGAGGCGAGTGATGAGCGAGATGTCGGTAGCCGAGAGGCAGATGGTCGAGATAGCGAAGGCTGTTTCCTACGACGCGCGGATACTCGTTCTTGACGAGCCGACCTCATCTCTTACAGACCAAGAGGTCGCTCACCTTTTCAGAATAATAAATATGCTCAGAGACCGCGGCTGCGGGATAATTTATATCTCTCACAAAATGGAGGAGATACTTGAGATATCCGATGACGTCACCATAATGCGAGACGGCACGTATGTGACGACCGAGGCGGCGTCGGCGCTTACTATGGACAAGATAATACGTCTTATGGTAGGCAGAGAGCTCACAAGCCGCTTCCCCGAAAAGCACAACAGACCTGCCGAGACAGTGCTTGAGGTCAGAAATCTTTCCTCTAAATATAACATCGTAGACGACGTAAGCTTCGACGTGAGGCGCGGAGAGATAGTCGGCTTTGCGGGACTTGCTGGAGCGGGACGAAGCGAGGTCATCGAAAACATTTTCGGCATATCGGCGAGAAGCGGTGGGACTATAAAGCTTAACGGCAAAAAGATAGGAAATAAAAACCCTCGCGAAGCGATAAGAAACGGATTTGCACTGCTCACAGAGGAGAGGCGCGCGACGGGAATTTTCGGAATACTCAACATCTGCGAGAACACCACGATATCGAGTCTGAAAAAATACAGAATAGCCAAGCTTGTACTGAGCGATAAAGCGCGCCGAAAGGATACCGAGTGGGCGATAAAATCTATGCGAGTAAAGACGCCTACGCAAAAAACACAGATAAGGACGCTTTCGGGCGGAAATCAGCAAAAGGTCATACTTGGCAGGTGGCTCTTGACCGAGCCCGAAGTGCTTATGCTCGACGAGCCGACAAGAGGTATTGACGTTGGCGCAAAATTTGAGATATATCAGCTTATAGTAGACCTTGCGGCTAAAGGGAAATCGATAATTATGGTGTCGAGCGAGCTTCCCGAGCTGTTGGGCGTCTGCGACCGCATCTGCGTTATGTCGGGAGGAAAGCTTGTGGGCGAGGTCGATGCCGCAAGCACGACTCAGGAGGAGATAATGACGCTCGCGGCAAAAAACGTATGAGGTCAAGGAGATAATAAAATGTCAATGATACAAAAATTCAAGGCTATGGATAGTCGGGAGAAGACAAATTACGTCAAGGAGTTTTTCATAAACAATTCACTCTATATTTTCCTCATAGCCGCCGTCGGAGTCATACAGATAATGAGTCCGCAGTTTCTATCGGGTCCGTCGATAGTAAATATAATCTCTCTTTCGGCGGCTAATCTGCCGATAGCGCTGGGAATTGCGGGCGCGATAATCCTTTCGGGCACAGACCTATCCGCAGGGCGTATAGTCGGTCTTGTCGCCTGCGTGTCAGCCTCGCTCTTGCAGGCGCTCGGATATCCTAACAGAATGTTTCCCAATATGCCCGCAATACCTATCTGGGCGGTATTTCTTATAGCGATAGCAATAGGAGCAGTCGTCGGATTTATAAACGGATTTTGCACGGCAAGATTTAATCTTCACCCGTTTATAGTCACGCTATCCACTCAGCTTATCGTTTACGGTATACTGCTTATCTATCTTACGATGGGAAACAACAACGGTCAGTCGATATCGGGACTTGATTCCTCATACAGTAAATTTATAAACGGAAGCTTTATCTCGCTCGGACAAACTCCTATACCGAATTACGTTTGGTATTCGCTTGTGATAACCGTGATAATGTGGTTTATATGGAATAAGACGGCATTTGGAAAGAATATGTTTGCCGTCGGCTCAAACGCCGATGCGGCAACAGTTTCGGGTGTTAACGTCAAGCGAGTGATAACGCTCGTGTTCACACTCGCGGGAATTATGTACGGTATTACGGGATTTATAGAAGCGGCAAGAATAGGCTCAAACTCGGCGGCAACGGGACTTAACTATGAGCTTGACGCTATCGCCGCAAGTGTTATCGGAGGAGTCTCCTTTGTCGGAGGTATAGGAAAGATACGCGGAGTCATAATGGGCGTCGTGCTCCTGAGGCTTATATTCGTCGGACTCACCTTCCTTAGCATAGACGCGAATATGCAGTATGTTATAAAGGGACTTATAATACTTGTAGCCTGCGCGATAGATATGAGAAAATATCTTGTGAGAAAGTAGGGGATAGAATGAACGAAAATAATAATGTTAACGGTGATGTTACTAAGAAGGTCAAGAAGAATATCCTTCAAAACACCGCCGCGCATATACCGATAAAGCTGCTTGACACCGTCATTTTCCTCGGCATAGCCGCGATAGCGGTGTTGATGTTCAAATGAGTATTTCTCTCGGGCTGTCTCAATTTTTAGTTTGAGACAGCCATTTATCGTTAGTGGGAAGTTAGCTTATGTTGGGAAAAGGACGTGAGAACCTTTTTTTCGAAAAAGGTTCTCACACTCTCCAAAAAACTTTTTGAAAAAGGGTACGATTAATCCGAAGTCTTGTTTTTCACTCTCACGAGGCGTAAGAGTGAAATTTTTATAAGCAAAACCTCGCGTTCGGAGTAAAGTCTTGCTGTTCAAACAAGATTTTGCTTACCGCTCCTCACTCGATGTTTGCATAGCAAACTCGACGCTTGCTTGCAAGCAGTGCGCAGTCCCGCCGTTTCGGGTCGTGCCACGGAGTCCCTAGCACTCCCTACGAAACGATAAGATTTAAAATTTAGCCAAATTTAAAGTAAAAAATATATAATAAAAAACGCAACACGGCGGTATGGTACGAGTGTTTATAGCAGATTTCACCATCGTGTGATAAACAGAAGGTTAAAATATGCGACACCCGAAGCCTGGGGGCAGGCACTGCCTGCTGTCCGACGGGTTGCCACCTTAGAGAAAAATATCCCATAAAGCAAAACAATATTTAGAAAGACAAAAACCTTTTTTCTCAAAAAGGTTTGGAGAGTGTGAGAACCCAATGTTTGATGTTTTTTGCCATATAGCAAAAATGGCGGTGTTTAGCCGCCAAATCAAACTTGGCGCAAAGCCATAGGCTTTGTAGCTTTCCTTAAAAGGTTCTCACGTCCTTATCACTCTACACAAACTAACTTAGCACTGTTCACAAATAATTAACAAAAATAAATCAAAAAAACCTTGACAAAAAGAGGTAAAAGTGATAAATTTGTATCAGTGATTTAGCACTTAAGCAAATTGAGTGCTAAAAACAACAAAAATCGGCATAAAAGGCGAAGAAAACAGGAAAAAACGCATTATGCGGAAGGGAGAGGCGACAGATGGGAAGATATTCTGACGGACTTAGTGAGCGAAAAAAGCTTATACTAAAGGCAGTAGTTGAAGCTCACATAGAGGGCGGAGAGCCTGTCGGTTCAAAATACATCGTGCAGAACAATCTGCTTTCCTGCTCATCGGCGACGATAAGGAACGAGATGGCGGAGCTTGAACAGCTTGGTTATCTTGAACAGCCTCACACATCTGCGGGGCGAGTGCCAAGCGAGCTTGGCTACCGTTTTTACGTCGATTCGCTCGTAGAGCAGTATGCCAACACAACGAGGGACATAGCGCAGATAAACCATCTGTTAAAGGTAAAGATGTCGGAGATAGACCACATACTTGAAACGGCATCAAAGCTTGCCTCAAGCCTCACGAACTACACGGGTATCGCAATAAAGCCCAAGGCCTCATCGGTGACGGTGTCAAAGTTTGAGCTTATCTCGATAGACGAATTCAACTTCGCTATGGTAATGATAACCGCGGGAGGAGTGGTAAAGACCAAAAAGGTCAAGCTTCCGCTTCCGTACACGGCTGAGGGGCTCTCAAAGCTTTCAGAGCTTCTCAATTCGGCGATATGCGGGCTCTCTGCGGATATGATAACCCTGCCGATAATAATGGAGCTTGAGAACGTTATGGCAGACGACGCCTTTCTCGTAAACCCCACGGTAAAGGCGGTATACGAGGTTATGAACGAGCTTGACGGAGGAGAACTCAGATATTCGGGCATAAATCACCTTCTCGAATATCCCGAATATGCCGACACACAGCATCTCAGCGGTCTTCTCGGAACGCTTGAGGATCAGAACGAGATACTCGATCTTGTGTCCGACCTTCAAGGCGACGACATCAACGTCCTTATCGGCTCTGAAAGTCCTGTAAAGGTTATGAACAACTCGGCGCTGGTCTTTAAGCCAATAAAGAAGAACGGCAAGACGGTGGGAGTCATCGGGGTGCTCGGGCCGAGAAGAATGGATTACCGCAAGGTGCTCAAAACTATCGGGGAGATAGGAGAGAGCATATCGGATATGATAGGCGACGGTAATGCGCTTAAAGACGGAAATACTAACGGAGGTAAGGATAATGGAGGAGAATAAGACCGAAATGACCGAGGAGATACTCGAAGAGACCGCCAAAGAGGCTTCGGCAGAAGTTTTGGAGGAAACGGTTGACGAGAGCGTCTCGGAGGAGAGCGACGGAAAGACCTCAAAGCAGGAAAAGAAAAAGATAAAGAAGCTTGAAGCGGAGTGTGCCTCTCTTTTGGGAAAGCTTGAGGAGGCTGACGCGAAGATAGCTGAGGCAAACGATAAATACACAAGACTTTTTGCGGAGTATGACAACTACCGCAAGAGAACGCTCAAGGAACGAGAGGGAATATACACCGACGCGTACGTTGACGCCGTCGCGGAAATACTTCCCGTGCTCGATAATATGGAGAGAGCGCTTCAGTATAAGGACAACGATGCGGAGAATATCGCAAAGGGACTTGAAATGATAATGAAGAGCTTTTCGGACACACTCTCGAAGATGGGAGTCAGCGAGATAGAAGCTCTCGGAAAGACCTTTGACCCCAATCTTCACAACGCGGTAATGCACGTCGAGGACGAGACTTACGGCGAGAACGAGATAGTCGAGGTCTTTATGAAGGGCTACGTCAAAGGAGACAAGGTCCTCAGACACTCAATGGTAAAGGTAGCAAACTAAAACATAAAAATAAATAATAACAACAACCCATAAAGGAGGAAAATTATCATGGGAAAAATTATAGGAATAGATTTAGGAACAACAAACTCTTGCGTAGCGGTATTTGAAGGCGGAGAGCCGATAGTAATACCCAATCCCGAAGGAGCGCGCACGACCCCCTCGGTTCTCGCTTTCTCAAAGTCGGGCGAGAGAATGGTAGGTCAGGTGGCTAAGCGTCAGGCGATCACAAACCCCGACAGAACAGTCATCAGTATCAAGCGCGAGATGGGCACTAACTACAAGAAGGATATCGACGGAAAGGGATACACTCCTCAGGAGATATCCGCAATGATACTTCAGAAGCTCAAGGCAGACGCTGAGGCGTATCTCGGAACACCTGTAACTCAGGCAGTTATCACAGTTCCCGCATACTTCTCCGACGCGCAGAGACAGGCAACAAAGGACGCAGGTAAGATAGCGGGACTTGAGGTTCTCAGAATAATCAACGAGCCCACAGCCGCAGCTCTTGCTTACGGTATGGATAAAGAGGCAGACCAGAAGATAATGGTATTCGACCTTGGCGGAGGAACGTTTGACGTATCCTTGCTTGAGATCTCCGACGGAGTTTTCGAGGTTCTCGCTACCGCGGGTAACAACCGTCTCGGCGGTGACGACTTCGACCAGAGAGTTATCGACTGGATGGCAGATAAATTCAAGGCTGAAAACGGCGTTGATCTCAGAAACGATAAGATGGTAATGCAGAGACTCAAGGAAGCTGCTGAGAAGGCAAAGATAGAGCTTTCGGGAATGTCCAGCACAAACATCAACCTTCCCTTTATCACAGCTACCGCAAACGGACCTCTCCACTTCGACGCAACGCTTACACGCGCTGAGTTTGACAGGATCACAGCAGACCTCGTTGAGAAGACGATGGGCCCCACACAGCAGGTACTCAGAGACTCGGGTCTCTCCGCATCTCAGATAGATAAGGTACTTCTTGTCGGTGGTTCTACAAGAATCCCCGCTGTTCAGGAGGCTGTTAAGAAGTTCATCGGCAAAGAGCCCTTCAAGGGAATCAACCCCGACGAGTGCGTGGCAGTCGGAGCTGCTATTCAGGGCGGAGTCCTCGGCGGCGACGTTAAGGACCTTCTCCTTCTCGACGTAACACCCCTTTCACTCGGTATCGAGACACTTGGAGGCGTATTCAACAAAATAATAGACAGAAATACAACTATCCCCGTTAAGAAGAGTCAGGTATATTCCACAGCGGCAGACGGTCAGACCTCTGTTGAGATCCACGTTCTTCAGGGCGAGCGCGAGATGGCGGCATACAACACCACTCTCGGCAGATTCGTGCTTGACGGAATTCCCGCAGCTCCCCGCGGAATCCCTCAGATCGAGGTCACATTTGACATCGACGCTAACGGTATCGTAAACGTTACCGCTATGGATAAGGGAACAGGCAAGGAACAGCACATCACTATCACATCCTCCACAAATATGTCTCAGGAGGAGATAGATAAGGCGGTTAAGGATGCTGAGAAGTTCGCTGAGGAGGACAGAAAGCAGAAGGAAGCGGTTGACGTAAAGAACCGCGCTGATTCTATCATCTTCCAGAGCGAAAAGACACTTGGCGAGATCGGCGACAAGCTTCCCGAGAGCGACAAGGACGACGTAAAGGCGGCAATAGAGAAGCTCAAGGCGACCGTGGCAACAGGTAATACCGAGGCTATCAAGGCTGACACAGAGGCTCTTGAGAAGGCGTTCTACGCGCTTTCCGAAAAGCTTTACGCGCAGCAGGGCGGCGCACAGGGCGCAGGCTTTGACGCAGGCGCGGGAGCTGACGGAGCTCAGGGCGACGGAACCTATTACAACGCAGACTACGAGGATAAGACAGACGGCAACTGATTTTGATAAGAGAGGGAAAGGGATTTTATGCCCTTTCCCTCAAAAGTGTATTTTTTGACTTTTAAATTTAAGGATTTTCAGACCGCGGATGCGGTCTATGGAGGCTAATATATGGCTGAAAAGCGTGATTATTACGAGGTGCTCGGAGTAGACAAGGGAGCGGACGACGCGTCGATAAAAAAGGCGTATCGCTCGCTCGCAAAAAAATATCACCCCGACATGAATCCGGGAGACGCCGAGGCAGAGGCAAGATTCAAGGAGGTCAACGAGGCATACGACGTGCTTTTCGACTCCGATAAGAGAGCTAAATACGACCAGTACGGCCACGCAGCCTTTGACCCGTCGGCAGGCGGAGGAGCAGGCTTTGGCGGATTTGGCGGATTTGGCGATTTTGGAGATATCGGAGATATATTCGGAAGCTTTTTCGGGGGCGGATTTGGCGGCTCGTCAAGACGCGCCAACGCGCCGACGCGCGGCGAGGACGTTTCCGCAAGAGTCAGCATAAGCTTTGAGGAAGCGGTGTTCGGCGTAAAGAAGGACGTAAGCTTCTCAAAGATACAAAAATGTCCCGACTGTGGAGGTAACGGCGCGGCAAAGGGAACACAGCCCGAGACCTGTAAAGCTTGCGGCGGAAGCGGACAAAAGAGAATAACACAGAGACTCGGAGGAATGTCCTTCCAGTCCACAACTACCTGTAACGAATGTCGAGGTACGGGAAAGGTAGTAAAAAATCCCTGTCAGAACTGTCGCGGAACGGGATATATCAAGATAAACAAAAAGCTTGCGGTGTCAATACCCGCGGGTATCGACGACGGAGAGCGTATTGCTATCCGCGCGCAAGGCTGCGACGGACGAAACGGAGGCCCTGCGGGCGACCTTATAATCTCGGTTATGGTCAAGCCGCATCCTATATTCGAGCGTGACGGCTACAACCTCTATTGCGAAGTGCCGATAACCGTTGCCGAGGCAACTCTTGGAGCTGAGATAGACGTTCCCACGCTTGAGGGCAATCAGAAATTCAATATTCCCGAGGGAACACAGCCCGGCACTCGCTTCACACTCAGACAGAAGGGAGTTCCTTACGTCAATAATTCGGGGCGCAGAGGGGATATCATATTCACCGTGAATATAGAAGTGCCCAGAGGACTCAACGAAAAACAGAGAGAGAAGATGCGCGAGTTCGCAGACGCTTGCGGAGAGAACAATTACTCCAAAAAGAGCGGATTTTTCAAGCGTATGTTCGATAAGAAATAAAGGATTATGACTATGGATAAAGATTACACCTGTCAGGATTACGGAACACAGACCGAGTGGACAAGGATAAAGGTCACAGTGCCGCTCGGACAGCTTGATGAGCTTGTTGCTGTTATGAGTATGATAAACAACTATCTTCAGATAGAGGATTACAGCGATATAGACCTTAAGACCTGCTACGGCGACCTTATAGATGAGAGTATACTTAACGCCGATAAAACTATCGCTTCGGTGTCGGTCTATGTGCCGAGCGACGTCGGAGTTGCCGACAATCTCGCCTTTTTGCACGAGAGACTCGCGACTAACAAAATAGACGGAAAAATAGACATCAGCGGAGTAAACGAGGACGATTGGGCAAACTCATGGAAGGCCTATTATAAGCCGATAAAGATAGGAGAGAAGATAGTCATAGTTCCCGCTTGGGAGAAGTACGATGCAGCACCCAACGAGATCATTGTAAGAATGGATCCCGGAATGGCGTTCGGAACAGGCTCTCACGAGACCACAAGACTTGTTATCGGTCTGCTTGAGAAGTATACAAAGGGCGGCGAGAGAGTGCTTGACGTCGGATGCGGAAGCGGAATA
The DNA here is from genome assembly GCA_045602205.1 of Eubacteriales bacterium. GTDB lineage: Bacteria > Bacillota > Clostridia > Oscillospirales > CAG-272 > HGM12713. The sequence continues at coordinate 1,238 of JAZSBF010000091.1, read as the reverse complement.
CTCGCTATTTGCGCGCGCAAGCTCGGCGCGGGAATCTGCCGTGCTTACGATATAGACCCTGTTGCAGTCAAAGTGGCAAGAGAGAATATCAAGGATAGCGGCGAGACGAATATCAGCTGCGACCGCTCTGACCTTTTGCGTCAGGTGGATATCACCGACGGTGGGTATGATATTATATGCGCCAATATCGTGGCGGATATAATTATAAGAATGACACCTGACGTAGAGAGATATCTGAATGACGGCGGAATAATTCTCGCGTCGGGAATAATTCTTGAGCGCTCACAGGACGTGATCTCCTGCTTCGAGGAAAACGGATTTGAGATAGCCGACAGAGCGATAGATAACGGCTGGTGCGCTCTTGTTGTTAAAAAGAAAAAATGAGCAGAGGAAATATTGTACTTATAGGAATGCCCGGTTGCGGCAAGAGTACGCTTGGCGTGGTCGTGGCTAAAATGCTTTGTATGGATTTTGTTGACGTCGACCTGCTTATACAGAAAAGGTGCGGAATGTCGCTTCAGAGCTATATTGATACTTATGGAGTCGATGCCTTTCTTGAGCTTGAGGCAGACACGCTCTCAGATATCGATTGCGAGAATACCGTGATATCGACGGGCGGGAGCGCTCCGCTTACCGAGAGGGGAGCAAAAACGCTCTCGACGCTTGGCAAGGTGGTATATATCAGCTTGCCCTGCGAGGAGTTAGAGCGGCGCGTGAAAAATATCGCCACGCGAGGAATAGCTATGCGCAAGGGCGAGACGCTGAGGGATATCTATATTCAGCGTACGCCAATTTATGAAGGATTGGCAGATGTTACGTTGAACGTCACGTCAAATGATATATACAAAAATTCCCGCGCATTAGCGGATAGCATAAAAGGAAAATAAAAACAGAAAAAGATAGTTTATGTTGGTTTTTACGTTACTTTCTGAATTTTCAGAAAGTAACCAAAGAAAGATAGTTTGTGTAGAGGTTTTATGTTACTTTCTGCGTTTTCAGAAAGTAACCAAAGAAAAACAAGAGAGGAGAGAGCACAAAAAGCTCTCTCCTCTCTTGACTCTCTACTCACGGCAACATGTATACCCATTATTACGTGCGCCCCGAAGATTTTGGTTAAATCATTTCTGCGATAAACCGCTTGTTTTGCTGTTGTGGGGATATTGCGAAAAGCGTTTTAAAATAAAAAATGCAACTCGGCGGGTATGGTACGAGTGTTTATAGCAGATTTCACCATCGTG
>JAZSBF010000090.1:0-4697 GCA_045602205.1 Eubacteriales bacterium | reverse complement strand
ACAGTGTTTTCTTTTGGTACTTTTCTTTTTCAAAAGAGGTAACAGGGGAACTAACGATAATAAGGATATATTATTTACAGTGTTTTCTTTTGGTACTTTTCTTTTTCAAAAGAGGTAACAGGGGAACTAACGATAATAAGGATATATTATTTACAATGTTTTCTTTTGGTACTTTTCTTTTTCAAAAGAAAAGTACAGAAAAAAAGTAGGACGGTAAGAGATGGCGGATAATAAGAAGGATATAAAAAAGGATTATAACGATCAAAGTATAAAGGCGCTCAAGGGCGCGGACAGAGTAAGAAAGAGACCTGCGGTCATCTTTGGCTCTGACGGGCTTGAGGGCTGTCAGCACTCATTTTTCGAGATACTTTCAAACTCGGTTGACGAGGCAAAGGAAGGCCACGGAAATGTGATAACCGTTACGGCATATCTTGACAGGTCGATACGTGTTGACGACCACGGACGCGGCGTTCCGCTTGGATATAACGAGGCTGAGGGCAGATGGAACTGGGATCTTATTTATTGCGAGCTTTATGCGGGCGGTAAATACGACAACAACCAAGGCGGCGCGGCATACGAATATTCGCTTGGACTTAACGGTCTTGGTGCGTGCGCGACACAGTATAGCTCTGAATTTATGAAGGTGTATTCGTACGATGGCACGAATGAGTCCTCTATCTTCTTCGAGAAGGGCGAGCCCGTGACCGAGCTCCAAATACGCCCTCTTGAGAAGAATGAGCGCAGAACAGGTACGGTGGTTCATTGGAAGCCCGACCTTGCGGTCTTTACGGATATAAACATACCAACAGAATTTTTCACAGAGACGATGAAACGTCAGTCGGTGGTGAATTCGGGAATAAGCTTTGTGTTCAGACTTGAGACCGAGAAGGGCAAATTTGAAGAACATACCTTTTTGTACGAAAACGGAATAGTCGATTATATATCCGAAATGGTAGGCGAGAGCGCGATGACAGCTCCTGTGCTCTGGCACTTGGAGACGCAGGGACGCGACAGGGCAGACAAGGATGAATATAAGCTTAAAGCGGATTTTTCCTTCTGTGTTTCAAATACAGTCAACGCACTTGAATACTACCATAACTCCAGCTTTCTTGAGTACGGCGGTTCTCCCGACAAGGCTGTAAAGACAGCATTTGTCTATGCTGTGGATAAATACCTCAAGAATATGGGCAAATACAATAAGAACGAGAAAAAGGTAACCTTTGACGATATCGAGGATTGCTTGCTTCTGGTTATAAACAGCCAGTCGACGATGACTTCTTACGAAAATCAGACCAAAAAGGCTATAAATAACACCTTTATCAAGGACGCTATGACGGAATTCCTTAAGAATAATCTTGAGATATATTTCGTTGAAAATCCTATGGCGGCAGAGGTCTTTACAAATCAGGTGCTTGTAAACAAGCGAAGCCGTGAGAGAGCAGAGGAGACGAGAATAAACGTCAAGGGCAAGCTGACGGGCTCACTTGACATCTCAAACCGAGTTGAGAAATTCGTCAACTGCCGTTCCAAAGACCCAAATCTGCGCGAGCTTTATATAGTTGAGGGAGATTCGGCTCTAACATCCTGTAAGCTCGGACGAAATGCTGAATTTCAGGCAATAATCCCCGTGCGAGGAAAAACGCTTAACTGTATGAAGAGCTCGTACGATAAGATATTCAAGAGCGAGATAATAACAGACCTTCTTCGAGTTATCGGCTGCGGAGTCGAGATAAACGGCAAGGTAAAGGGCGATTTCCCAACATTTGATATAAACGCTTTGCGCTGGTCAAAGATAATTATTTGTACCGATGCGGACGAGGACGGATTTCAGATAAGAACTCTGCTTCTGACGCTTTTCTACCGTTTGCTTCCCACGCTCCTCAAGGAGTCAAGAGTCTTTATTGCCGAGTCACCGCTTTTTGAGATAACGGCAAAGGATAAGATATATTTCGCTTATAACGAATTTGAAAAGGCGGATATACTCAGAAAGCTTGACGGTCAGAAATATACGCTCCAGCGTTCTAAGGGACTTGGTGAGAACGAGCCCGATATGATGTGGCAGACTACGATGAATCCCGCGTCGCGCCGTCTTATCGCCGTAACTCCAACAGATGCCGCCGCTACCGAGCAGATATTTGATACTCTCCTTGGCGATAATCTTCCCGCAAGAAAGCAGTTTATAGCAGAGCACGGAACAGAATACATCAAGGATGCGGATATCTAAATAAAAAAGAGCAGTTAGCGTGATGTCCTTAACGGACAATCACGCATCGAGATAAATCCCTGACGGGATTTTCGATATGTTGCTTACGCAACTCGATATACCTACGGCTCGATATGTTTGCTTTGCAAACGAGGGATTTTTCTCATATCGAATTGATGTTCGCTTCAGCGAACGGCAATATATCGAGCTTGAACGCAGTGAAAGTATATCGAGTGGACGAAGACCACATATCGACAGAAGAAAAATAAGAGCAAGAATAGAAGGATTTTTCACCTTTTACTCTTGCTCTTTTCTGCTTGTATGTGGCTTTGGACTTAGCCTATTTGCGTTTGTCTGGTCAAATGCGATGCTCGCACTCAGCGGTGTTTTTTAATTCTCCGCTAAAAACATCACCCATTATCTGCTCTTTTTTTACGGCAATAGGTTATTTTTTCAACGTTTTTTCAATGCTCGAAAATATTTCTTCGTTGTTCTCGGATATCGAATATACAAGATAATTTCCGAACTGGTTTACGGTCGCTCCATCGAGCTTCGGAAGCTCGAGCGGGGCATAGCTGCCGATGAAGGCGCGCTGAGTCTCTTGCATTTCGGATATATAAGCTTCTATCTGCGTCATAAACTCGCGTGCGGAATCTGTGTCGGGAGTGTGGAATATTCCTATTTCGGTGATGTCGTTTGTATCACGTGAGTATATGATGCAAAAATCGTCTTGAAGTGAGCTGTCCTCAAAGAAAAATTCAAGATACTCCTCATCGTGTTCCTCGTATTCTATGCTGTCATCCTTCACCGTTTCGGCAAGAGAGCGGCAAGTCTTGTCGTCTCTGTATTTGGGTGCTGAGCAAGATGCGAATAAAATTGTGAGCGTGAGCAGAAGCAAAGGTATAAAAAGCTTTTTTCGGTACATAATATCCCCCCTTTATCATTTGTATCCGTGAGTCCTTATATAGTATAGCATCTCCTTGTAGGCGTCATAAGTTAAATGATGTCCGTCGCCGTTTTGAAATTCGTTTTTCAAAAATCCTTCATCGTCACGAAGCGCTGTTGCGGAGTCAAGATATCCAAGTCCATCTTCCGTCGCAAGCTCAAGTGTCCAAGCGTTTATCTGTCTTATATATCGGTTAAGCTCCTCAAGAGACACCGAATAATTGCTTACGTCCATATTTTTTGCTATCGGCGGCGCTGATTGAAGAATTATCTTTGTTGCGGGAGATGCCTCAAGAACAGAATTTATGAGAGAGCGGTAGCAGGCTTTGTAATAGTCTGCGCCCTTTTTTATATTTTGTACCACTCCGTTGAGCCCGAAGGTGAAGACCATATATTTGGGCTTGGATTTTCTTGCCGCTTCCGAAATGCTCAAAAGCTCATTTGTCTCGGGATAGACTATCATTGCGTTTTTCGTTGTCATATCAAGATTTAAAGTCCCGTTTTTTGGCATCCACACCTGCTTCGTTTCCTTGCCGTCCTTAAGTATTCCTCGGCTCTTGAGGTGATAGGTCGTTGATTCGCCGATAAAAATAAGACTGTCTATATACTCTTGCCCGAGATCCTCGGATAGCGGAAGCATAGCCGTGTTGGATGCTTCGGGAATATCGAGGGCTGTATCGGTGTCGTCCGTGTCAGCACAGGACACAAATCCGATAAGGATAACGGGTATGAGCAGTAAAGATATAGACAGTCTTATTTTCATTTTTATTCTCCTTGAGATTTATGTAAAGGTAAGTTCAAGGAGAGAGGTACTTATTTTTTTGCAAATTGAGATTTATATTCGGCAGTTTGATTTGTGCGCGATCTGTATCTTGAGCGGATCACACCAAAGATCGCCGCGGCTATAAAATAGATAACCGAGAATATCGCAAGACCTACAAGCAAGGTGTTTGGCGCGGGGGAGATGGGGAGCATCATACAGGAGTAGAACGCAAAGAGCGTCAGCAGATAGTGTATGAGGAATTTTGCGGGGGCTGAGAGCTTTTCAAGCGCGAACACTCCGTTTGCCAATGCAAAGAGGAAGCTTGCAACGAAGAAGAGAAGCACTCTCGAAGCGTCGAGAAGCACTGCCGTATCGTCAACGTAAACTATCATAACGATTATAGAATATATGGCGGTTACCACCGTGAAATACACACAGGTCATTGTGAGGACTTTTTTTAGTATTGATTTGAAATTCATAGAGATATGATATCCTTTCAAAAGTATAGCCAGTCAGGCTATATAATACCACAAATATTGCATTTTTGCAACAACAATTTGTAAATTTTATTATCTATCTTTGTTTTCTGTGTCCTCGGTGTGTCGGTTCATCGTGTATATTCCAAGTGCGGCTTGCATCGGAAAAGAGTCAAGAGCCGAAGAGATTTCATCGTTCTGCGGTTCTTCGGGGGTAATATCATTTATCTTTGGGTGCTTTTTATCAGGAGTATTCATTATTGCTTATTTTTATAATGAATAAATACATAAATATTCATTAATATCCTTG
>JAZSBF010000089.1:0-22672 GCA_045602205.1 Eubacteriales bacterium | reverse complement strand
TTTAACAAAAATTTAAAGCAAAAATATCGGATTAGTAAAATATAATAAATTTTTTTGAAGAATTTATACAAAGGAAATGCTTTTATGTTGTGAAAAATGGCATAAAATCGTTCCTTTAGGCAATTTTCGACAAAAATAAATTTATTTTTACTATTGACATTATACAAATTAATAGTATAATATCATGTGGTGACTATGAATATATGGGTAAACTATGCTTTTTAGCTATCGGCGAGGAGTGTTGATGAATAATTGCCATAATAGAACCGAGGTCATTGAGCTGATCACTAAGGTCAGAGAAAACGAGGAAGGGGCATTTGAAGAATTACTTTGTATGTACGAGCCTCTTATAAGCGCGTCTATCGCTAAGTTCAGCAATGACGAGCATTCCAGATCACATGCGGAAGACCTTCGTCAAGAGGCGGTATTGGTGTTCTACAATTCTATAATGAGCTACGACATTGGCAGCGACGGAGTAGAATTTGGTCTTTACGCCAAGATATGTATAACCAATGCGCTGATATCCCAGTTAAGAAAGCTCAATAAGATAAAGGTCGAGCAGCTCTCGCAGACGATTGATATCGATGAGAGTATGGGCGGCGCTGAGGAGATATCGAGTCGAATAATCGAGGAAGAAAGTCTTAGGGATATAGACCGTGTGATAAAAGGCAATCTCTCACCGTTTGAGTATAGAGTCTGGTGTCTTTACGCATCGGGAAAAACGGCGCGGGATATTGGAGAGCTGGTAGGAAAAAGCGAGAAATCGATTGCAAATGCTATATACAGGATAAGGAAAAAGCTGAGAAGCTTGCTCAAATAACTTGAATGATACGGCGAAGCCGAATCAGATATATAGCCTGTAGCTAGTCCGTAAGTGGGAAAACTTGTCGGGGTACTTTGGGCAAAAAAATTCCATTTTACAAAGCGAGGTAAAATCATGTACGAAGAAGAAGTGAAAGTCGGAGCTGAGACTGAAGTCGAGTTTGTAGATGAGACTCTTGTATGCAAAGAATGCGGCAATGAGTTTGTATTTACAGCTGGTGAGCAGCAGTTCTACAAAGAGAAAGGCTTTTTGAACAAGCCTAAGAGCTGCAAAGCTTGTCGTGACGCAAAGAAGAATGCTGCAAAGGCTCCGCGTGAGTACTTCGAAACAACTTGCGCACAGTGCGGCGGCGTAGCTAAGGTTATCTTCCAGCCCTCTGAGGACAGACCTGTTTATTGCAGTGCTTGCTTCGAGGAGAGAAGAAAAACTCAGGCATAAATATCTGTTTCGGATATTTGCTCTTGTTGTTAAGGCAAAGAACAGTGGCGAGGATTTTGCTCGCCACTGTTCTTTATTTTTGGCTTTTTTCTGAAATTATAGCGGATAGCGACTTTGCAAGAGAGTCGATATCCTTTTTTTGATTAAATATACCAAGGCTTATTCTAAGCGCTCCGTCAGAGGCAGTTCCCAGAGTCTTGTGAGCAAGCGCCGAACAATGAAAACCTCCTCTTGTACATATTCCGTAGGAATCCAAGAGCATGGCAAGCTCCTCGGAAGGAATACCTTTTGCATTAAAGAGCATAGTAGCGCCTTTATATGATGGCGCATATACCGATATTTCGGGAATATTACAAAGCATCTCAAGCGCGTAAGTGAAAAGAGAGGATTCGTATTCTGCTATGGTAGAAAGTCCGTACGAGGTGATCGTTTTTATACCCTCGCAAAGCCCTGCGATCATAGGCGTGGGGAGAGTTCCTGCCTCATAGCGTTCGGGCGAAAAAAGCGGCATTACAGGCTCAAGAGAGCTTACTCCATTGCCGCCCTCTATAAGTGTATCTATGGTTATTCCTTTTCCAAGAGCTATTATCCCACAGCTTTGCGGACCGTAAAGCGCCTTGTGAGACGGGGCGCACAGAGCGCTTATATTCATCGAGTCAATGTCTATTGGATAATGTCCCGCAGATTGCGCCGCGTCAACGAGAAAGAATATCCCGCGCTTTCGGCAAAATTCGCCTATTTCAAGTATGGGGAGGGTCGCAGAGCAGATATTTGAAGCGTGCGTGGCTATTACCATTCGTGTATTGGGGCGGAGAAGAGAGGCTATCTTCGCGCATATAAGCGTGGGAGAGCGGCGCGAGGATAGAGTCATTGAAGAAAAAACGTCATATTCTATCTCGCCCTTCTCATAGAGCTTGTGGATAGGTCTCCATACGGCGTTGTGCTCAAGATCGGATATTATCACATGGTCACCCTTTTTCAAAACACCTTTTATGACGGTGTTGAGCGCATAGGTGGTGTTCAGGGTAAAAATTATTCTTTCAAGTTCCCCAACGCCGAGAAGGTCGGCAAGGAGAGATCTGCATTCATATATTTTTCGTGCGGCTTCGAGAGATAGAGAATGGGAGCTCCTCCCCGGATTTCCGCAATAGCGGGTCATACATTTTGCTACCTCCTCGTAAACGCAAAGCGGCTTCGGGAAGGTGGTAGCGGCGTTGTCAAGATAGTTTATCATAACACTTAACCTCTTATTCGGCGGCCCATCGATATTCCTGCTCTCATAAGGACTTCTCTTGCCCTCTTCTCATCGGAGCAGGGAAAGCTTATGGCGTAGATACAGCCACTGCGGGAGGCTCTGGCTTTAATTACTTTTGAGGGGATAGAGGCAAATGCAAGAGTATCCTGCGCTTTAAAGGCTTGTGTTACAGTGCCTATCTCCGCAATGCATTCATTAAAATTTCGTTTCATCGTTACACCTCCGATAAATATTATATGTTTCAAAATGTCGAGCGGTGACGAAAAATAATCGCATTGACAAAAGATAAGAAATGTGCTATAATCTATGATATATGATTTTTTGAGAGGCGATCGAAATGATTTGTAATACTATTTTAGACGCGATGGGTAACACGCCCATTATAAGACTTAACCATATAACAGGGGAGAACGATGCCGAGATACTTGTTAAATTTGAGGGAATGAACGTTGGCGGCTCTATAAAGACGAGAACCGCTTTTAATATGATACTTGATGCTGAAAAAAAGGGACTTATAAACGAGGATACCGTTATAGTAGAGCCGACAAGTGGCAATCAGGGAATAGGACTTGCACTTGTGGGGGCTGTACGCGGATATAAGGTCAAGATAATTATGCCCGACTCGGTCAGCGAGGAGAGAAGAAAGCTCGTTGAGCATTACGGCGCTGAGGTTATTCTTGTTCACGATAGTGGCAATATCGGACTTTGTATCGAGGAGTGTGTAAATCTCGCTCTCAGAATGAGAGCTGAAAATGCTAATGTTTTTGTTCCTCAGCAGTTTGAAAACCCCGCAAATCCCGAGATACAGCGCTCAAGCACCGCGCTCGAGATACTTGAGCAGGTTGGACGCCCCATACACGGCTTTTGCTCCGGCATAGGCACGGGAGGAACAATTACAGGTATCGGCGAGGTGCTCAAGGCAAATAACCCGAATATGACGATATGGGCGGTAGAGCCCGAGAATGCGGCAATACTTTCGGGCGGCTCGATAGGAACGCATATACAGATGGGTATAGGCGACGGGCTTATCCCCGCTATACTCAATCAAAATATTTACGACGACGTTTGTATCGTAAAGGACGAGGAAGCACTCAGAACCTCAAAGGATCTTGCCTCCAAAGAGGGAATTATGTGCGGTATAAGCAGCGGAACTAACGTTGCGGCAGCAATAAGACTTGCGAAGAAGCTCGGACGCGGAAAGACGGTCGTAACCGTTTTGCCCGACACCGCCGAAAGATATTTCTCTACACCTTTGTTTGAATAATATAAATCCCCTCCGCGCCTGCGTTTATCGCAAGCGCGGAGGGTGTTCATTTTATAAACGATTATAAACTATCGGCAAAGGTTGTAGCGAGCACGTCGCAACGCTCGTTGTATTCGTGCCCCGCGTGACCGTGTACCCAAACAAAAGTGACTTCGTGTATATCCAGAAGCTCAAGAAGCTTTTCCCAAAGGTCGATGTTAAGCACAGGCTTTCCGTCGGATTTTCTCCAGCCCTTAGCGCGCCACGAATCTATCCATTTCTTCTGAATAGCATCTATCATATATTTTGAGTCTGAGGTGAGCGTGACCTCACAGGGCTCTTTGAGAAGCTTCAGCGCCTCTATTGCCGCCGTAAGCTCCATTCTGTTGTTGGTGGTGGACGGGTCTCCGCCCGATATCTCGCGCTCAAACTCGCCATACCGCAATATAGCGCCCCAGCCGCCCTTGCCGGGATTGCCTCGGCACGCACCGTCTGTATATATTTCAACTTTTTTCATATATTCTCCTAAACGGGTTTTATATAGATATGTTCAGCTCGTCAAGCTTGTTTTTTATAGCCTTCATATCCTCAAGCATTTCTTCTTTCTTTCTAGGGTCGCGAAGAAGCAGGGCAGGGTGATAAACGGCGGTTATGAGATAATTGCCCTTTAAAAACCAATTTCCGTGTTCCTTTGTTATTTTGAAGTCGGGCTTTATCAGTCTCATCGCCGATATTCTGCCAAGGCATACGATTATTTTTGGCTGTATAAGCAGGACCTGTCTGCGAAGAAAATCGATACAGGCGTCCTCCTCTGCGGGCAGAGGATCTCGGTTCTTGGGCGGACGGCACTTAAGGATATTTGCTATGTAGACTTTTTCACGCGGAATATCGACGGCGTATAAGAATTTATCAAGAAGCTGTCCCGCTCTGCCAACGAAGGGAACACCTGTCTTGTCCTCGTTCTCACCGGGGGCTTCTCCTATAAACATAATATCCGCCTCTCTGTTTCCGATACCGAAAACACAGTTGGTTCTTGTATTACAAAGCTCGCAGGCTCTGCACTCCGAAGCCTCGCTGTAAAGCTTATCCCATGAATCGCTCATATCCATACCTCCGATATTTGTCATCTCAAAAATTATAACACTTTTTCGTTTGTTTTTCAATAGTTTTGGAATATAAAAGAGGTATAAAAGATAGTTTATGTAGAGGTTTTATGTCACTTTCTGAATTTTCAGAAAGTAACCAAAGAAAAACAAGAGAGGAAAGAGGCTTCGCAATCTCTCTTCTCTCTTGACTTTCCACTCACGGCAACACGTGTATCCGATATTACGTGCGCCCCGAAAAATTTGGTTAAATCGTTTCTGCGGTGAACTTGTTTGTTATGCTATTGTGGGGATATTGCGGAAGGAGTTTATAACAAGAGTATATTCTCGACCGCTTTAAAATAAAAACGCAACATGGCGGTTATGTGCGAACGATTATAACATACCTCACCATCGTGGGACTAATGAAAATCAAAAGTATACGACACCGAAGCTTGGGGGCAGGCACTGCCTGCTGTCCGACGGGTTGCTACATCAGAAAAGAATATCCCATTAAGCAATATTATATTTAGAGAGCCAAGAACCTTTTTTAAAAAGGTTTGGAGAGTGTGAGAACCTTTCCTCAAAAGGTTCTCACGTCCTTTTAAAACGAAATCTGTCAGATTTTTATATTCCAAGCGCATAGGATGCGATCTGGAAATATATAAGCAACGACACAGCGTCAACTATTGTGGTTATAAAAGGACTTGCCATTACCGCAGGGTCGAAGCCTATCCTTTTTGCAAGTATAGGCAGGGCACAACCCACAAGTTTTGCGATAACTACTGTTACAAAGAGCGAGATGGATACAACAAGCGCCACCGCAAAGGATGTTCTGTCAATAAGCATTGCTTTTGCAAATATCACTGCCGAGAGTGTGATTCCGCAGAGAAGCGATATCCTGAACTCTTTCCAAAGGATTTTTAGAATATTGCCCATTCGTATCTCGCCAAGCGAGAGTCCGCGAATGATAGTAACAGATGCCTGACCTCCCGCGTTTCCTCCCGTACCCATAAGTGTGGGGATAAATGCGGTCAGCACTACCATAGCTCCAAGCGCATCCTCATAGTAGGTTATTATGCCGCCCGTTATCATAGAGGAGACAAGCAGGAAGATAAGCCAAGGTATTCGCTTTCTCCAGGTCTCAAAGACTCCCGTTTTAAGATAAGGCTTATCGGTAGGCGAGATAGCCGCCATCATTTCGATATCCTCGGTCGCCGCTTCCTCGATTACGTCGAGAGCGTCATCGACCGTAACGATACCGACAAGTCGGTTTTCTTTGTCAACGATAGGGAGAGCAAGCAGGTCGTACTTTGATATCAGAGAGGCGGCAAGCTCACGGTCGTCGATAGTTGTCGCTGATATTATGGCGCTTTCCATAACTTCCTCAATGATCTCCTCGCGGTCAGAGAAAATTAGGTCTCGAAGCTCTATAAAGCCCTTGAGAACACGCGAATTATCGGTAACGTAAACAACGTAAATGGTTTCCTTGTCTTTTCCTGTTTTGCGAATTCGCTCTATTGCTTCGGCAACCGTCATACTTGCGTGAACGCTTATAAATTCCGAGGTCATAACGCTTCCCGCGCTGTCCTGAGGATAGTTCAAAAATCTGTTAAGCTCCGCGCGCGTATTTGGCTTTGCGGCTTTTAGTATTCTGCTTACCACGCTTGCGGGAAGCTCCTCAAGAATGTCTACCGTATCGTCTATAAAAAGCTCCTCGACGAGCTTAGTTATCTCCGAGTCGGTGATAGCGGAGATAATAGCCTCTTGAAGCTCGGAGTCGAGCTCAGGGAATACCTCAGCAGCTGTGGATTTTCTTAAAAGTCTGAAGACCTTTGGAAGCAACTCTATGTCAAGGGAAGCCAGATATTCAGCCGCGTCGATGGCATTTATTTCGTCGATCTCGTTTCTGAAAGCCACGTATTTGCTCTCATACAGTAATTCGGAAAGATTTTCAAAAGACATAGTTATCACCTCCTAAATTCCATTATATCACATTATTGGAATTTTTCAAAGATAATATCAAAAAATTTTTACAGAATTTTTCAAAAGCTCGGTTTCGTTAAAAAAGATTTTAACGAGATTTATAAGTGCCGCAAGACTTATATCATTTGCATTGTTCTTAAAAATACTGTCGTTACTCTGCAAAAAAGCATTTAGCGACGACCGCCACGTCGAATAGGCATCAAGTCTTTTTGAAAAAAAGAGGATATCCTCCAAATTCATCGAATTGTCGGAGAGGCAGGTAAGGGAAGCGATATCAGCCGCTATACAGTCGGTCTTTTCGGAAAGTGTGAGCAGCTTTGAGGTAAGCACACGGTAGCGGGTGTGTATCCCGTTTATATCCTCCTCGGTGGGAGAAAACTTAAAGGTGTCGGATATATCGAATGACACCATATATTCCCGCATAGCCGAAATTATTTCATCAATAAGGTCGGTAAGTGAAGTTATCAAAAGTTCTTTTTCCATAGTTAAAATGCTATAACGACGGGAGTTGAGGTTTTATTCCGTCAACTCCCGTTGTTAAATATGATATTAGTCTCTTATTTCTACATTTACGTGTCTGCCGTCTGTTGCAGCCGCTGCCTTCATAACAGTGCGGATAGCCTTCGCTATCTTTCCGCCCTTACCGATAACCATTCCCATATCGGATTCAGCAACGCTGAGGACAAGCTTTACGTCTTTTCCGTCTTCGTTTTCGATGACGGAAACTTCATCGGGATTGTCGACGATAGCACGTGCAATGCCGTATAAAGTTTCTTTCAAGTCTGTCATAACCAACCACCCGAAAGAATTAGTCGATTATACCGGACTTCTTAAGGAGAGCCTTAACAGTCTCAGTGGGCTGAGCGCCGTTCTTGAGCCAAACCTTTGCTCTTTCCTCGTTGATAACTATTTCAACGGGCTCTCTGCGGGGGTTGTAGTGACCGATCTCCTCGATGAAACGACCGTCTCTGGGCGAGCGGCTGTCTGCAACGATAACGCGGTATGTGGGAGCTTTCTTAGCGCCTGTTCTTGTGAGTCTCATTTTAACTGACATTTTTAAATTCCTCCAAAAAATATGAAAATATAATATTATTTATAAAATCCATTTAGAATGGGATTTTCAACTTGTTTCGCTTGCTGAGTTTAGCAAGTCCCTTGGGGTCTGAGAACTGTTTCATAAGCTTTGTTGTCTGATCAAACTGACGCAGAAGCTTATTTACCTCCTCGACCGTAGTTCCGCTTCCTGCGGCAATTCGTTTTTTTCTTGATGCGTTGAGTATATCGGGCTTTTCACGCTCACGCTTGGTCATTGATTTGATGATAGCCTCGGTACGTGCGATAGCCTTTTCGTCTATCTTTGCGTCCTTCATAGCTCCCGCCTTCATACCGGGCATCATACCCATTATCTGATCAAGATTACCCATATTTTTGATCTGAGCAAACTGATCGAGATAATCATCAAGAGTAAAGGTGGATTCTCTTATCTTTCGTTCAAGCTCAAGAGCCTTCTTTTCATCGTAAGCCTGTTCAGCCTTTTCGATAAGCGAGAGAACGTCCCCCATTCCGAGAATTCGCGATGCCATTCTGTCGGGGTAGAAGGGCTCGATCGTGTCAAGCTTTTCTCCTGTTCCCACGAATTTGATCGGCTTGCCTGTAACGTGCTTTACAGAAAGCGCCGCGCCGCCACGAGTGTCACCGTCAAGCTTTGTAAGAACAACACCGGTTACATCAAGCTGTTCGTTGAAGGTCTCCGCAACGTTAACAGCATCCTGACCTATCATAGCGTCAATGGTGAGGAGTATCTCTGTGGGAGCTACCTTTTCTTTTATCATAGTAAGCTCGCCCATAAGCTCCTCATCGATATGCAGACGTCCCGCCGTATCGATGAATACCATATCGTAGCCCTTGGAGATAGCGTAGCTTACGCCTTCCTCGGCGATCTTTACGGGAGAGGTCTTGTCACCCATAGTAAACACGGGAATATCAAGCTTCTCACCCACGATCTGCAACTGCTTTATAGCGGCAGGACGGTAGACGTCACACGCTACGAGTAAAGGCTTCTTGCCCTGCTTTTTGTAAAGTCCCGCAAGCTTTCCCGCATGCGTGGTCTTACCCGCGCCCTGAAGACCTACCATCATAACGACCGTAGGGGGCTTTGAGGATATGACAAGCTTTGACTGAGAGCCACCCATAAGGTTTGTGAGCTCTTCGTTTACTATTTTTACTATCTGCTGAGCGGGGAGCAGGGATTCAAGGACCTCGCTTCCGACAGCTCTTTCGGATACTATCTTTATAAAGTCTCTTACGACCTTGAAGTTGACATCAGCTTCAAGCAAGGCGAGCTTGATCTCTCGCATACCTGCTTTTACGTCAGCTTCCGTAAGCTTACCTTTATTCTTGAATTTTTTGAAGGCATTTTCGAGCTTTTCACTCAAACTCTGAAACATAAGCTATACCTGCCTTTCTTTTGGATCATTCTTCGATTATCCTCGTAAGTATTTCAAGCTCACCTATAAATTCATCGGGCAGAGACAATTCAAGCGCTTTCTTTGTGAGAGAATCGAGCTGAGCCTCTGCGTGCTTCAGCTTTTTTGCAAGACCGAGCTTCTTTTCGTAAAAGAAAAGCTCATCCTCACTCTTCTTTATTATGTCTCTGACTCCCTGACGCGATATGCCTATCTCTGTGGCTATTTCGGCAAGAGAAAGATCCTCGTTGTAATACATATCCATTACTGAGCGTTTTCTTTCGGGAAGAATATCACCGTAAAAGTCAAGTAAATAGCCGATCTCGAGATTTTTTTCGAACATATCAGAACCGCCTTTATAAGTGTAAAGCAAAATACTTTACAAGTATATCACCTTTTATTCTGTTTGTCAAGCATTTTTTTTCTTTTTTTGAAAAAATCTTTTGTTATTCTGATTTTGGGTATCTCGCTGATAAATGCCGCACCGAGAATAAGTATACTTCCAATAAGCTGCGCTAAGGTGAATTCTTCTCTGAGCAGAAGTGCTGAGAGGATAAGCGCGACGACGGGATCGAGATAACTGAGCATCGCGGCGGTCTGAGCCTTTATGTGTTCGATGCTTCCGAAATAAAGAGTATATGCTAGTCCCGTGTGTATTATTCCCACTATTATCAAAAGGATAACACACGTAGCGTTTGCCGAAAGAGAGCCTACATTTTCTGTAAGAATAACGTAGGGAAGAATAGTTACTGCGGCGCTTCCAAGCTGTATAAGTGTTTTTTCAGTGTCGGAAATGCCTTTTATGAACTTATTGAATATTACGACAGTTGCATAGAGTGCAGCAGCGCCAAGTCCGAAAATAACTCCCGTTATACCCGAAGCCGCGTCATTTGATACACCCGAAATGATCAGCATTCCAATAAACGCCGATAGTGTGCAGAGTATCTTTTTTGCCGTCAGCTTTTCCTTCAGAATGAACGGTGAGACTATTATTACGAAAACAGGAGCCATATAGTAGCAGAGGGTGGCTGTTGCTACGGTAGTGTATCGGTATGCTTCAAAAAGCAATATCCAATTCGCACCTATAAAAGCGCCCGAAATACAGAGAAGCAATAGATTCTTTTTTATTGCCGCAAAATTAAGCTTTTGTTTTTTACAAGCTATCACGAGCAAGAGGAACAGCATACCGATAGCTCCTCTTACAAAAGCTATAACGCTTGACGGAAGCGGAATATAATTTCTGAATATTCCAACCGTTCCAAATATCAGCATTGATGCTACAAGCTTAAATTTTGCGGTGCTTTCAATAGATTTCATATCGTACTCCAAAATAAATTTTGTAGCGGTGCGGCAAATCAAAGCCGCACCGCTACTCAAAAATTAAACTAACTTATCTTTAATTCTTCCCAAAGCGAATTGAGCAGCTTTTTGGTCTCTGCGTCAAGATCTTTGTAGCAGTTTGCGTCATACGCTTCGTGGAAATTAAAGTTTTTTGGATAAAGTATCTGGATAGCTTCCTCACCCATATCTTCGATATAGGTCTCGCTGTTGTAAACTACCGAGTGAGGAGATGCATAACAGATATATTCCGCATTTGCGATAGCCGCTTCCTCGCTGAGCATAAAGTTGATATATTCCTCGGCGAGAGCTTTGTTCTGAGCGCAGGTGGGAATGCACATAGCATCTACGAACAGGTTTGTGTTCTCGGGATAATAGAACTGGAGATCGACGTCATCAGCCTGGTTGTCGAGCATCGTGAGATAATCTCCCGCATAGTATGCGCCGATCGCCGCCTCTCCCGATTCCATCATATTGTATATTTCATCCATAACGTATTTGTTAAGGACAGGCTTTTGTGCCTTAAGCTCCTCAAGTCCCGTTTTCCAACTTTCAACGTCGGATGTGTTTACGTCAAGTCCAAGCTTGTAAAAAGCAGAACCAAAAGCGTCGCGGGCGTTGTTGAACTGAACTATCTGACCCGAATATTTGCTGTTCCAAAGAAGATCCCAATCTCCGATATCCTCCTCACTTACTACGTTAGCGTTATAGATAACGCCGATCATTCCGTAGGTGTAGGGAACAGAATACTTGTTGTCGGGGTCGTAATAGAGATTTCTGAATTCCTCCGAGATACAGCTCTCATAGTTCGGAATGTTGTCAAAATTGAGCTCAGCGAGCAGTCCTTCCGAAGCAAGTCTTGCAATCATATAATCAGAGGGGACGATAACATCATAGCTCACCGCATCGGTTGAAAGCTTTGCGTAGAGGTCTTCGTTTGAGGTATAAGTAACGTAGTTGACCTTAACATTCATTCCAAGCACGTTCCTGCAGTATTTCTCAAACGCCTTATTTACGTTGAGCGTGCCTTCAGAGCCGTCGGAGATATATTCTCCCCAATTATATACGTTAAGCGTAACGGTGTTCTTAGAGTAAACGCCGAGCATAACACAAAAGGATATCATTACCGTGATAGAACAGACGACGGCGATGATCTTGCTCAAGTATCCAAAGCTGCGTTTGGGCGCACGGAGCTCGTAATGCTCGTCGATTTTTTTCGATTTTGGCTTTTTGCCGCTTTTTTGTGCCCTGAGGATCGCTTCCTTGCGCTTCTTTTCTTCCTTCAATCTCTTTGCCTCAAGTCTTTCGTAAGAGGATTTTTCCCTGTTGGAAAGAAGAAGCAGCAGAAGAATAATGACGAAGACAATAGAGGAAAGCGCGTAAATAGTGGGCTTGACGCTCTTCTTTGTCATACTGTATATGAGTACGGGCAGTGTCTGGAAGTCAACGCCTGAGGTAAAATAGCTGATGACGAAGTCGTCAAGAGACATTGTGAAGGCCATTATCATTCCCGTGAGGACTCCGGGCATTATAGCGGGGAGCTGAACCTTGAAGAATGATTGCGCGGGCGTGCATCCGAGATCAAGTGCCGCTTCGGGAAGCGCCTTGTCCATCTGCTTGAATTTGGGAAGCACGTTAAGTATGACATAGGGAAGATTGAAGGTAACGTGCGCGACAAGCATCGTCCAGAAGTTAAGCTTTGTGCTAAGACCGAGCAGACCGCCTACAAAAACGAAAAGAAACATCAGGGATATACCCGTAATGATCTCGGGGTTCATCATAGGGATATTAGTCGTGGTCATAACGGTGCGGCTTACGTGCTTGTTCTTCATATGATGTATGCCGAAAGCCGCCGCGGTACCTATAAGCGTAGCTATTATCGAAGAAGCTATCGCAAGTATAAGGGAATTTTTCAGCGCGTTCAGTATCTCAACGTTGTTGAAGAGCTCAACGTACCATTTGAAAGAAAAGCCGCTGAAGGTAGACGTGCTTGAACCCGCGTTAAACGAGAAGAACAAAAGGACCGCTATCGGCGCAAAGAGGAATACGAGTATCAGCGCGATATAAATTTTTGAAAATCTTTTCACAGCACGATACCTCCTCCCTCGTCTCCCTCGGAATAGTGATTTACTATCGCCAGACCGATAAGAAGAATAAGCATAAGGATAAGCGAGAGCGACGCAGTCATATTGTAGTTAGACGCGGCGTATTGCTGTTCGATAACGTCGCCGATAAGAAGTGTGTCAACTCCGCCAAGCTTCTGTGATATATAGAACGTGCTTATCGACGGAACGAGAACCATTGTGACTCCCGAGATGACTCCCGAAAGGCTCAGCGGAAACACCACCTTTCGCATAACACCAAAGGAGTTGCATCCAAGGTCTGAGGCGGCTTCGATGAGTCGATTGTCTATCTTTGACATTACCGAGTATATCGGAAGTATCATAAAGGGAAGATAATCGTATACCATACCGATGATTACAGCGCCTTCTGTTCCCAGAATGTGAATAGGAGGGATACCAAAGCTTCCAAGGAAGGAATTTATGATACCCGTATCCTGTATCAGCACCATTATCGCGTAGGTACGGATAAGGAAGTTCATCCACATAGGAAGCATAAGCAGAAGAATAAGTATCTTCTGGGTCTTTGGCTTGCTTCTTGATATAAAATAAGCTATCGGATAGCCGAGGAGTAGGCAAATAACCGTTGCTATAAGCGCGAGCTTCAGGGAACGGAAGAATATCAAGAGATATTTTTCCGTAAAGAAAGACGAAACGTTAGCAAGAGTAAAAGCTCCGTCCGCGTCGGTGAATGCGTAATACGCAACGAATATAAGCGGCGCGATTATAAAGAGTACCGACCAAACAATATGCGGAGCTGCCGCATATCGTTGCATAAGCCCTCTTTTTTGCGGAGGGTTTTTGCGCGGAGAATTGTCGGAAACGAAAGTTTTTCTTGTCATTCCTCGATATCCTCCGTGATATCCGAAAGATGCTCAAGCTCGTCGGAGAAAGAGGAATAATCTCCGAACATATCTGAGTATTCGGATTTTTTCATAATATGGATGGCATCGGGCTCTATGTAAAGACCGATAGTTTCGTTGGGAGCGACATAATCGGTGGTTTGTATCATCCACTTAAAGCCGCCGATATCTACGATTATCTCGTAGTGAACGCCCTTGAAGGTTACAGAAGATACCGTACCTCTGAGCATTCCTTTTTCTACCGAGACAACGTCAACATCCTCGGGACGTACAACAACATCTATCTGTTCATTTTTTTCAAAGCCCTTATCAAGACACTTAAACGTTTGTCCCGCAAATCTTACCTTGTAGTCCTCGAGCATAATTCCGTCAAGGATATTCGATTCTCCGATAAAGTCGGCAACAAAAGCGTTTATAGGCTCGTTATAGATATCTGTGGGAGTGCCGATCTGCTGTATCTTTCCGTTAGCCATAACGACAACGGTATCCGACATAGAGAGGGCTTCCTCCTGATCGTGTGTGACGTATATAAAGGTAATTCCTGTTTTAGTCTGGATATTTTTTAACTCGACCTGCATGTCCTTGCGAAGCTTGAGGTCAAGCGCGCCGAGCGGCTCGTCGAGAAGAAGGAGCTTCGGCTTGTTTATAAGAGCTCGGGCGATAGCGACACGCTGCTGCTGTCCGCCTGAGAGAAGATTTACGTTCTTTCGCTCAAAACCGCAAAGGTTTACCATCTTAAGCATTTCCGAAACACGTTCTTTTATCTCGGTCTCAGATACCTTGGCTATTCTGAGTCCGAAGGCTATGTTGTCATAAACGTTCAGATGGGGGAAGAGAGCGTATTTTTGAAATACGGTGTTTACCTGACGTTTGTACGCGGGAAGGTCGTTTATTCTTTTTCCGTCAAAAAACACGTCTCCGATATCGGGGGACTCAAAGCCGCCGATTATTCGCAGAGTCGTTGTTTTTCCACAACCCGAAGGACCGAGAAGCGTGATAAATTCTTTGTCTGTGATATACAGATCGATATTATCGAGAACTGTCTCACCGTCAAAGGATTTAGAAATGTTTTTTAATTCAATAAGCTTGTTTTTGGATTTGTTTTCGCAAGAGGTATCATTTACCTCAGTTGTTGAAAGATCCTGTTTTTCTGTCAGTTCTTTTTTCATTCCGCATAAATACTCCTTTAAGTATAAAAATACAGGATGAAAGGCTTTATTTCGACCAAAAAACATGGTGGTTATATAGAGAATATCGACCTTTGAGTGAGAATCGCACCCTCCCGTTTTTATATGCCTATAAAATCCTTGCGAATATTGTAACAGAAATTGAATGAAATTGCAATATATTTTAAGAAATTCATTGAATTTTTGTCGATAAATCTAATTATTCTGCGTTAATTGAGAAAAAATGCGAATATTTTATAAAAATGAGCGCTTTTCTCGTTAAAACTTTTTATATCTCTAAAATCCTTTTATTTTTGCGTTTATGAAAAATTATTCCTCTGGACGATGAAAATATTTGAAAAGACCGATAGGGAAAATATGAAAAGAGAAAGTGAGGCGGAGGTCCTCAAAAGCAGATAAAGAGATACGCTCCAGATGAAAAAAAGAGAGAGGAAAGAGAAGATATCAAGAATTATCTCGACCGCCGAAACACTTAAAAAATGTGACAGCAAGGATGAAAATATCCTTCCTCCGTCGAAGGTTTTTATCGGCAAAAGATTTATTATTCCAAGAGAGAGGGAGGATAGTATAAATATGTCGCAGATCTTGTTTGATGTCCCCGACGTTTTGCATATGATCGCAGCAATATCGGCGCATATGAGGTTAGCGAGAGGTCCTGCGGACGATATCGCGAGTTCTTTTGAATAAGAAGTGAGGGAATGACCTGTTGAAATTCTCGCGCCGAAGATACCAAGCTCAAACCCACTTAGCTTGACATTAAAGAGCTTTGCGCACAAAATATGTCCGAGCTCGTGTATTGCGGCGGCGATGATCGGAATAAAAGTATAGTAGGATGACGTGAGCACGAGAGAAAGGATGAGCATAACGGCAAAAAAACTGATTTTTATTTTCATTTCAGCTCCAAATTTATTTTGTGTATTGAATTTATATGAGCTTTGTGATATAATTATCTCAAATCGATCTCATATAGAGGAGTTTACATATGAAAAAGCAGTTTTTTTCTATGAGCGGAGTTGTCTTTCTGTGCATTTTCGGCGCTTGTTTGCTCAATTTAGCCGTTATGTCGATCGTTTTGAAGATCGCAAATATTCTTGTCGTTGTCTCCCCCTTTGCAGAGGTAGTTATAAGACTTGTGGTATCGCTTATTATGGTTGCGGGAATTCCTTCTGCCGTGGCGTATCTCGTGTCTTACAAAATGGCGAAATTTGATACAAAAAATGCTTGCGGAACTTTTTGCGTCGCGTCTTTATTTCAGCTTTTGCTTGCGCTTCTTCTCAAATTTCACCCGTTCATCAGTGGAGGCGTGCTTTATCTCGCAGGAATATTTGAGAGCGGAAGCTCGTTTACAAACCGAGCGGACATAGAATACGTCGGAATTATAGATTATCTTCTTGCTTACGTTATTTGTTTTGCCTTCGGACTTGCGTGTTATCTTGTGTTTGGTAAGCTTGGAATGAAAAAGCGTATTGCAGACAGGGAAGAGTTGATGGGGCAGTCTAAGCTCGATTGAGTGTATAACCCTTCTAAAAGCTATCCAACCTTATTTAACGCAGAATAAAAGTACATAAAAAAGACCGCTTTTGCTATCAAAAACGATAGTGAAAGCGGTCCTTTTATAGAAATTTTACGAATTTGATTTTTTAACTGTCTCCCTTATGACCGAGATGCACTCAACTGCAAGTATTGCAAGAATTACAAGCGAGTGAACTATAAAATTCTTCACCAAAAGGAAAGCTGTAACGAACAAAAATAGGAAAGCGGCAAAATAGAATATTCGTTTTGTCATACTCATAGATGAGTATGAGCGAATGTATTCGAGGAAGGGGAGAATTGCAAAAATAATAATGTAAAAATAAGATATAGAGGGAATCAGCGCTACGATAGCAAAGCATATCGCATAGCGTGAAAAATCATTTTTTGTTGCTATGGCACAAAATGTTGAGAGAGCAAATACCGCTACCAGAAGCGATAGATTTATCACACCGAAAATGAGCGAGTCGGACGAAAGCTTGGGTATAAACAAGTGCAAAAACTTGTATATCAACGCAGATATTGAGATATTGGTAGGTCCGAGCAATCTGAGTTCATTTGACATAAATCCGCCGAGTCGGTCCAAGAACGGAGAGAAGTTTTCAAGGTCGCTTCCAAAGAAGAAGAACGACAAACCGAATATCATAGCAAAATAAATGGCTACGCGTATCGATGCGAAGATCTTTTTGTCCTTAAGAAGAAATACTCCGAAAAACAGAGGATATATTTTTATAGCCCCCGCAAGAGCGAGGCAGAAAAGTCCAAGCTCGCGAACAAACGGATTTTTAGAGTCCTTCATCACAAGGAAAAGAAGTAGAAATATCAGTGCAAAATATATAGTGTTTCCTCGCATTATCGCATATACGAACGGGGAGCTAAGGAGAATTATGACTCCAAGCTTGAGCATATCCTTGCCGGCAAGCCCGAAAAGACGCGAGGTCAGAAGTACGATAGCGAGCGAGCATATAACGAAGAAAAGAACGAGCGATATCCAAAACTGAGGATAAAGTGTAAGCTCAGCGGTGAGCTCCTCGGCAGTAAGCTCGCTGTAACGGTAAACCGCAAAAACATCCTTGCATATAAGCGCAAACGGATATAGGATAGCGATAGCTATCGGGGGATAAGAGGAGTCACCCACAATATATGGACTTTCCTCAAGAGAGAAATTCATAATAACAACGAAATCTGAGAATATGCCCAGAAGCCAATCGAAATCACTGCTTCCCTTATAGAGCGAGGCATAAGCGAAAACGTAGTATAAGATTATACACAGCATCGCTGCAAACGTCGAAACTGTTATCGCAATGAAAAAACTATTAAATATTCTTTTGTTTGAATCGTTAAATTTTATCTTTCCGTCATCAGATATCATCGGCGCAACAGCATTATCCGATGGGGTATCCGAAAAGTAAGCGGAAACCTTATTAAATATTTTATACGACATACTTTCCTCTCAATGATTTCTTTTTATTGATGGAACGCGGATAAAAGTGTGTCACAACTGTTAGGATTAGAAGTTATTACTTAAAGTCTGAGACGTCACACAGAATATTATAACACAATTATAAAAAACTGTCAACACTTCATATATCTTCTTTTTTATTTTATCAGAAAACGGCTTTTTCAGCCGTTTTAAAAGGGGCTGTCTCAAAGCTAAAATTGAGACAGCCCCTAATTGAAGAATTTTTAAGGATTTTAAGGTTTTGTTTTTTAAGCGTCAAGCTTCATATCTCCGTCCTTTACCCAACCGAGCTTTCTGAGTATCTCGTTAAAGATAATCGAGAGAACTGCGGGAAGAACGAAGCAGATAAGTACAAGACCTACCCAGTTAAGAGCAGTTACTTCATAAGGATAGCCGTTCTCGGGAGATATCCAACCGAGGATAAGTCCTATCGGTCCAAGCATTCCGCAAGTACCCATTCCCGAATTTATAGCCGCGCCGTACATTTTGAGGTCGAAAACGCAAACTGCGAGAGGACCTGTGATCGCCGACGCAAGTGTGGGAGCGATCCATATCTGCGGGTGACGGATGATGTTGGGCATCTGGAGCATACTTGTTCCGATTCCCTGAGAGAGAAGTCCGCCCCATTTGTTTTCACGGAAGCTGATAACGGCAAAGCCTATCATCTGCGCGCAACAGCCCGCAACTGCCGCCGCGCCTGCTATCGCAAGCCCCTCGGAGCTACCCTGAGCAACAGCGCTTCCCGTAAGTACAAGTCCCGCGCATATAGCCGCACTGGATATCGGCAGAGTAAGACAAACTCCGATCACCACAGAAACGATTATACCTGTTACAAGCGGAGCTTGGAGTGCTGCCCAACCAATGAATTTGCTTATATATCCAACGAGCGTACCGATATGTGGAGCTACAAGAATAGAGAGCAGACCTCCTACAAATACGGTAACGAAGGGAGTAACGATTATGTCTACCTTTGTTTTCTTGGATACGAGCATACCGACCTCAACGGCAACTATTGCTATAAAGAATACCGCAAGAGGTCCGCCTGCACCGCCAAGCGCGTTAGCGGCGTATCCGACTGACGCGGCAGAGAAGATAACGAGAGGGTGAGACTTGAGTGAAAAGGCGATAGCGGCAGCCATTGCGGGACCCGCCATAGCTTGAGCGTATCCTCCGATAGTAGCCATAAATTCAAGCTTCGGTATCATACCGAGGGCTTTGAAGATAGTGCCTATGAGCAGCGAAGCAAACAGACCGAGAGCCATAGCGCCCATAGCATCAATAAAATAGCGTTTTAGATATTTTTTGACAGTTTCCATTTTTTCTCCTTTTTCTTTCGACTTTCTTTCGACAAAATACGGAAGATTGTTTATTATTTGTCAAATATTTTATCACAATAAAGCGCTGAATTCAAGTGAAAAAGACTATATAATTCGAGAAAAATTTTTTATGCTTTTTGGCAATATACACAAAAAAGTGAAATTTTAGAGTAAAAATGTCGAAATTGCGGATATTATCATACACAGAATTATTCCTATTGCAGTAGGAAGAAGGGCGGCAAGAAAAGTCCAACCCACAGAGCCCGACTCTTTTTTTATCGTGATAAGAGTTGTAGAGCAGGGGAAGTGACACAGCATAAATATTATCGTTGATAGGGCGGTTACGGCAGTCCAGCCGTTAGCGCGCAAAATATTGCCGAGTTCTGAGATCGAGCCATAATCTATGAGTGTACCCGATGCAGAATATGACATAAGGATTATGGGAATAACTATCTCATTTGCGGGAAGCGCGAGAATGAAGGCAAAAAGTATCGTGCCGTCAAGCCCCATAAGAGAAGCAAAGGGGTCTATAAAGTCGGTACAATAAAAAAGCAGAGTCTTATCGTTTATCGTAAGATTTGCGAATATCCATATAATTGCCCCCGCGGGAGCGGCAACTGCCACGGCTCTGCCAAGAACGTGTACGGTTCTGTCGAGTATAGAACGAATTATAAGCTTTCCCACCTGCGGCGCGCGATAGGGGGGAAGCTCAAGCGTAAACGAGGACGGTGTTCCTCGTAAAAGCGTTGAGGAAAGAAGCTTTGAGACGGCAAAGGTAAGAAGTATCCCAAATATTATCACAGCAGAGAGAAGAAGAGCCGATATCATTGAGTCGCCGATACCGCTTGCGCTTATAAAAAATATCGAGATAAGCGCTATTATAGTGGGAAATCTTCCGTTGCAGGGGACGAATACATTTGTCAGCATTGCGATAATTCTCTCGCGCCTTGAGTCTATTATCCTGCACCCCACGACTCCCGCCGCATTGCATCCAAAGCCCATACACATAGTAAGTGCCTGTTTTCCGCAGGCATCGCATTTTTTGAAGCATCTGTCAAGATTGAAAGCCACACGCGGAAGATATCCAAGGTCCTCAAGCAGAGTAAAAAGCGGAAAAAATATCGCCATAGGCGGAAGCATTACGGCGACCACCCAAGCAAGAGTTCTCCATACTCCGAGAACTAAAAGCTCGCGAAGCCATGCGGGAGCGCCTATATATACCATAACGCGCATAAGTATATCCTGTATATAAAAAGCTCCGCGCGCAAGGAAGCTCGAGGGATAATTCGCGCCCTCTATCGTAAGCCAGAAGATGAGCGCGAGTAAGATAAACATTATCGGAAAAGCGGTTATTTTTCCGCAAAGCAGTCGGTCTATTTTTCTGTCACGAAGCTCTCTTTTTGTCGGTACTTTGACTATGCAGGCATTTGCTATCTCCTCTGCTTTCTTTGCAAGCTCGGTATCTTCATAAAGCTCCGTGTCTCGTTTTTTGATCTCCTTTGCGGAAGCGAAAAGACGGGCGGCATCTTCCACTCCTTTCTTGCTTCTTGCTGACATCGAGACAACGGGAACACCGAGTATATCCCCCAGTATATCGGTATCGACCGATATTCCTTTTTTCTGTGCCTCGTCTATAAGATTTACACAAACTATCACAGAGGAAGTGAAACTTAGCGTCTGCAATACAAGAATAAGATTTCGCTCAAGGGTCGTGGCATCGCATACTATTGCCACTGAGTCGGGAATAGATGAGCATATAATATCCCGCGCGACCTCCTCCTCAGCAGAGTGAGGGGAGAGAGAATAAGTACCCGGAAGGTCGATTATACGTATTTCTTTTTCCTCATATCTGCACACACCTTCCGCAATGCCCACGGTCTTTCCGCTCCAGTTTCCCGTATGCTGTCTCATTCCCGTAAGCTCGTTGAAAAGAGTGCTCTTTCCCACGTTTGGATTTCCCGCAAGCGCTATTATTATCTCATCCTCGCTCCTTCGCAAAAGCTTGTCGGACGAGTCCTTGAGACCTCGTCCCGTTGAGCTGTTAGTCAGTCCCATTTTCCTCTCCTCCTTCCGAGATGAGCTTTACAAGGATCTTTGTGGAATCCTCGCTTCTGAGCGCTATTACAGCCTCTCTGAAAAGATAAGCGATGGGGTCTCCCAATGGGCTTTTCATTACACAGCGTATTTTCGTGTCGGGAACTATTCCAAGATCATAAAGGCGCTCCCTCATAGCTCCTTCGGTATCTACCCTTACGACCGTGGCAAGCTGATCCCGCTTCATCATATCAAGCGTTATATATTCAGTCATAAAATAAACTCCGTTTTAAATAGGTTCACTAAAGAATATATGGTGCTTGTCGTAATAGGGTGAATTTGGTTGAAAAATATTTTGGGCTCTTATTGAAATTCGGGGAGTTTTTTGCTATAATTAATTAGTTATATATCGGACGTTTGGGGGATAATATGTATACTAAAGAATTTATTATAGAACAGCTTAGGGCTATGGGTGCGCCTCGCAACAGTACCGTGATAGTCCATACCTCCTTGCGTGCCGTCGGAGAGGTAGAGGGTAGGGGAGAGGGACTTCTTGACGCTCTTATAGAATATTTTACCTCCGAGGGAGGTCTTTTGTGCTTTCCCACACATACTTGGGATAATATGGGCAAGCCGAGGATAACTCTTGATATGACGCTTGCCGAGAGCTGTATCGGTGCTATGCCGCGCATAGCTGCCGCAGACCCGAGGGGCGTGCGATCAGCAAATCCCACACATTCGATGATGGTGTTTGGAGACAGAGAAGCGGCAGAGGATTTTGTGAGCGGAGAGGACGATGTTCTGACGCCCACGTCTCCCGACGGTTGCTACGGCAAGATATACGACAGAGACGGCTATATTTTACTTATAGGCGTAGGACACGATAAGAATACCTTTATACACTGTATCGAAGAAATTATCGGCATAACCAATAGAATAGACCCAGAGGGAACAGCGGTTTCGGTGAAATATAAAAACGGAGAGATAAAAAACAGAGTTGTAAATTCCTTCAACGAAAAGCTGAACGGAGATGTATCCGAATTTTTTGGCAAATACGAGGTCGCTTTCAGACACCGTGGCTGTGTTGTTGACGGCTTTGTCGGTAGCGCGCCCACACAGCTATGCTCGGCTCGAAAGCTGAAAGAGGTCGTTGAGCTCGTGCGCAAAAGGAGTGGAGGGATCGAGCTTTTGCACGATGATATTCCGCTTGATGAGAAGTGGTATAAGTAAGAAATAAAAAGGGGCTGAGTCACTAAGAATTCAGCAAAATCAAGCTTGACTTGAGCAAATGAATCAAAATTGATGAATTCTTAGAGCGAAGCGCCTTTTGAGGCTCGCTTGATTTAGAGCAGAAATCTTCGTTTTCGAGTGATAGGCGTATAAAAATACGTCGAGCGAGAAAACGGAGATAGAAAAGAGCATATGTTTATATGGAGAAATTCGGAGAATTTCAACCTAAATTTATAAAAAATTTAGAGCTAAGATACCTTTGTCCTAAGATATCTTAGCTCTTTTCGTTTATGCCTAAAT
>JAZSBF010000088.1:0-3071 GCA_045602205.1 Eubacteriales bacterium | reverse complement strand
TATATAGCTTCGAGCAGATTTGTCTTTCCCTGGGCGTTTTCTCCGATAAGTACGTTAGTCCCCTCGCAAAAATCAACGTCTGCCAAGGCTATATTTCTGAAATTTTCAATGTAAATATTTCGGCAGAACATTTATACCCTTTCAAATAGATTAATTATATCAATCTCTGGTTCTTACGGGGAGAAGCATAAAGAGCTCGCTTCCTGCTTCATCATCGCAGGGCTCAACGTTAATTCCCATAAGAGGAGAGGACATAGAAAGCTTTATAGTTTCACTTCTGCATGCTCTTACACTATCTATAAGAAATCTATTATTGAAGGCGATTGAAATATCGTCGCCACTGTGATCTACGTTAAACTCGTCGTAAATACTTCCCGCGGAGGAAACTGCAGAAACCTTGAGAATATCTCCGCAAACCTCTATTCTTACGTGAGAGCGAACGCTTCCGGCAATTCTTTCTTCGGTAATAAGAGAAGCCTTTTCAAGAGCAGCGAGAATATCCTGTTTCGATGCCTTAACCTCAATCTTGTGATTCTTAATAATGATTCTGTTATAATCAACAAACTCACCTACGATAAGACGGGTAAAGAAGGTAAGTCCTTCAAATGCGATAACCATGTTCTTATGGCTCATATAAACGGTGACTGTATCCTCCTCATCATCGGAAAGAAGCTTAACGATCTCGTTTACCGATTTAACGGGAACGATGAAGGAGAACTCAACTCCTCTATCGGAGTTTTCAAGCTTTTTAATCTCTGACTCTGCGGAGCATACAGCAAGCTTAAAACCGTCACAAGCAACGACGTTCATCTTGCCCTCCTCGGTCTTTATATAACAGCCGTTAAGCACGGGTCTGGGCTCGTTAACACCCATCGCATACGATACCTTTGAAAGCATCTTCTTAAACTGAGCCTGATTAACGATAAATCCCTTTTCAGACTGAAGGTCGGGGATCTCGGGAAAATCCTCTGCCTTAAGCGCTCCGGTTCTGTGAGACGACTTTCCGCACTCGAAAACAACACCAAGCTTGTTATCGACTGTAAGGGTGATCTCCTCACCGTTCATAACTCTGAGTGTCTGATTAAACTTCTGCGCATTGATGATATAAGAGCCCTGCTCTATAACGTCAGCGTCAACTGTGATCTTAATTCCCTTTTCGAGATCAAATGCGGTGAGAGTGCAACAATCGGGCGAGTTTGCCTCGATCAGAATACCCTCAACTGCTGTAAGTGTGCTTTTTCCCGATACAACGCTCATAAGCGGAGCGATCTTATTACTTATTTCCTGTCTGTTGAAAACTATTTTCATTTTTTCTCCAATCTGTCGCCTATCTGACGACTCTTTTATTTAGCCTTCCTTTCGGTCGCGCGCAAAGATAAAGAAATACTGATATACCGAAAGAATGATATAATATTTTAGTAGTATTAGAAGTAAGGGTCGCTAAAATGTGGAAAACACCACTTTTCTCTTTACCCATAAGGTATTTGAACCAACATCTCTATGTACAAAATACACTGAAAACGTCAGATAATTTTTGAGTTTTATAAGAAGGTTCTCCTTAATAATCTTTTTTGATTAGAAATATACTCAAAAATATAAAAGATTACAGCAAGACTCAATTTTCAACATTTTTCCTAAACTGTTGAAATGTTGAAAATAAACGAACATTCTTTATTGTCAATCAAACACGGCTGTTCAAAAGCTGTTGAAATAACCTTTATTCCTTAATTTCCTTAATAAGCTCGTTGATTTCGATCTCTATTGCGGGAGATGAGGATATCTTCTTTTCAATAGTGTCAATCGAGGAAATAACCGTCGAGTGATCTCTGTTGAAAAGCTTTCCAATGTTGGGAAGTGACATTTCCGTGATAGTTCTTACGAGATATATAGCAACGTGTCTTGCCTGAGCAACGTCCTTTACTCTCGACTTTCCAACAAGCTCTGTCTTACCAACGTCGTATTTTTTCTCTATCGCCGCAAATATCTTATCTACGGTCACGTTTACGGGCTCTGCGCCGCCGAGAAGCTCGGTCATGCAGTTCTTTGCAATGTCCATCGTGATTTCGCTTCCTGACAAGAATTTGATAGCTACGAGCTTTTTAACAGCACCCTCGATCTGCCTTATATGAGATCTGAGATTTTCGGCAAGATAAGTAATTATCTCATCCGAGATCGTTATACCCGCCTGGGATATCTTGTTTTTGAATATCGCTATTCTAAGCTCAAGATCAGGCGGCTGAATATCAGCGATAAGGCCCCACTCAAATCTCGTCTTAAGTCGATCCTCAAGGGTCTTGATATCCTTAGGAGGACGGTCGGAGGTAAGTATTATCTGCTTGCCCTCCTCGTAAAGAGCGTTGAACGTGTGGAAGAACTCCTCCTGAGTAGATTCCTTTCCGGCTATAAACTGAATATCGTCTATAAGAAGCACGTCGCAAGTACGGTATTTATCTCTGAATTTTGACATCGACTTTTTAGCAAGGCTTTCAATCATCTGATTGGTGAAGTCCTCGCCCTTGATGTAGATGATATTAGCGAAAGGATTTTTAGTTTTTATCTCATTGGTAACTGCATAAAGCAGGTGAGTCTTTCCAAGTCCGCTGGGTCCGTAGATAAACAATGGATTGTAGTCCTGTGCGGGCTTGTCCGCTACAGCAATACATGCAGCGTGAGCAAACTTATTTGAGCTTCCAACTATAAAGTTATCAAACGTATATTCAAAGTTTACCGTCGGCATTGTAGATCCTAAAACGGTTGGAGCCTCGCTATGATCTGAGCTATCTTCTCTTTCGGGAACGATATCCTCGCTTGAGATCTGATTTTTTATTTTATCAACGTTAACGGAAGGATTTTTTGATACGACCACGATATTGATAGAGAATCCCATCAGATCCTTGAAAATATCCTCGAGCTGCGAGAGATATTTTTCATTGATTATCTGCATCTTGAATTCTGTGCTCGTCATCAGAGTCAGGGTGTAATTGGAAAATGAAATGATCTCGATATCTCCAAACCACAGATTCATTGCGGTCGTACCGAGCTGCTGCTTCATTTTGTCCTGGACCATGGAC
>JAZSBF010000087.1:0-13614 GCA_045602205.1 Eubacteriales bacterium | reverse complement strand
ATTATACACAAAATATTAATTTTTCTCTTGAAAAATACGTATATATGGTTTATAATGTATTTAGTAGTATATGACAAGGAGGTCTTACTAATATGAACGGTTATATGGATACCTACAGGCACTGGGTAAACAGCCCGCTTGTTGATGATGACACAAAGAATGAGCTTCTTTCGATTGCGGATGATGAGCAAGAGATAAGAGAGCGCTTCGCAAAGGAGATCGAGTTTGGAACTGCGGGACTCAGAGGCGTTTTGGGCGCAGGAACTAACAGGATCAATAAGTACATCGTAAAAAAGGTCACAAAGGGATACGCAGATTATATCAACGAGGTCGGTGAAGCTGCAAAACGCGCAGGTATCGTGATAGCTCACGATAACAGACGTATGAGCGTGGAATTCTCAAAGGAGACCGCAAGCGTTCTCGCCGCAAACGGTATCAAAGCCTATGTCTTTGACTCTCTCCGTCCAACTCCCGAGCTTTCCTTCGCAGTAAGAGAGCTTGGCGCATTTGGCGGTGTTATGATAACGGCTTCCCACAATCCGCCCGAGTATAACGGATACAAGCTTTACGACGAGAGAGGCTGTCAGCTTATCCCCTCTGTTAACGAAAAGGTCATAAAGCACATAGATAAGGTTGGAGACGCTCTTATGGTCAAGGGAATATCCGACGAAGAAGCAAACGGACTTATCGTCTGCCTTGATAACTCTGTTGACGAAAAGTACTATGAGACGGTCATGTCTATATCTATCAATAAAGACGTAAAGAAGGACGGTCTCAAAATAGTTTATTCACCTCAGCACGGAACGGGAAATATCCCCGTAAGAGAGGTGCTTGGTCGACTTGGCTATAATGTTATTCCCGTTGAGGAGCAGTGTGTTCCCGATACCGAATTCAGCAAGACCGAAAGCCCTAACCCCGAGGTAGCATCGGCATACAATCTCGCGCTTGAGTACGCTAAGCGCACAGATGCCGATATAGTTATAACCACCGACCCCGACTGCGACAGACTTGGTGTTGCTGTAAAGCACAACGGAGAATATTTGCGCATGACGGGAAATCAGTCTGCCGCAGTACTGCTTGCGTATATTCTCGCCGAGAGACAGAAGAAGGGAATTCTTCCCACAAACGGCGTGATGTTTAATACGATAGTTACCTCTGACCTTGGCGACCGTATATGCGAGGCTTACGGAGTAGAGGTCGAGAAGACATTGACCGGCTTCAAGTTTATTGGAGATAAGGTGTATTCGCACGAGACGGGAGACAAGAAGCCTTTCGTATTCGGATACGAGGAGAGCTATGGCTGCCTTATAGGCGATTTCGTCAGAGACAAGGATGCTGTTCAGGCGTCTCTTATGCTGTGTGAATCTGCGGCTTATTATCTTGCAGAGGGCAAGACACTCATAGACGTATTGAATTCGCTTTATGAAAAATACGGATATTACCTTGACGCTCTTGACAACTTTACTTTCAAGGGACTTGACGGCACTGCAAAGATATCGGCGCTTGTTGAAAATCTTCGCAAAGCTCCGCCTGCATGCGTGGGCGACGTAAAGGTTTCAAAGCTTGAGGATTACAAATCGGCAGAGATGATAGCGAAGGGATTTCCTTCATCTAACGTTCTTAAGTTTATCCTCGAGGACGGAAGCTGGGTGGCTGTACGTCCCAGCGGAACTGAGCCCAAGTGTAAGTTCTACTACTGCATCGTAGGAAAAGACAAGGCGGAGGCAGAAGAGAAGCTTGAGCTTATGAGAAGCGTATTTGAACAGAACTAAAATTTATATAGACGCGGGAGTGTCGGCAATAGCGCCGACATTCCCGCTTTTATGTTGTTGTACTTGACAAAACAGGGCACGTATTGTATAATATAAGATAACGAAATTTTGGAAAAGGAGATAGCATATATGGGCATTTTTAAGCTTTTGCGTGAAAAAAATGTTATTATACGCGCAGCTGTCCGTTTCCAAAATTCTATTTTCTATCCTATATTTTACGCTATCCTTTGCTGTATCTCGGGACTTAACGCTAAGGATGTATACGTTCCTATTGTGTGGATAATGTGTGCCTGCGTCATCTTTTCAAGCTTGTTTGCTGATGATAATAAGGTATTTCTTGCGCCAATCCTTATGAGCTACTATTGTCTCGGCCGTGATTTTGAAGGCTTTTTTGTTCCCGAAAGAGGCAAGCTTTTGCAATTTTTTGATCCCGACGGTTTCCGCAGTATGATATTCTGCGGTGTTATTATGTTTGCTTTTCTTATCGCAAGGCTTGTCGCGGACGGAAGCTTAAAAAGGGTGTTTAAGAGAAGGGGTATTTGCTTTTGGGGCATCATAACTCTTGACGTAGCCTTTTTGTTTAACGGCTTGTTTAGCGCTAAATGGGTACGTGAGGATATTATATACGGTTTTGTTATGATGATCGCCTTGACTCTTGCGTACTTTTTAGTCCTCTCGATGCTTGATAACTCCAAGGACGCGATACCTTATGCCTGTAAGACTATGGTATGTACCTCGTATCTTGTGCTTGCGCAGACGCTTGTGAGTGTTTACGAGTTGTACAAAAATTCTTCGCTTATAGTATTTAACGCAGAAGGCGAACCGATAATGTTCACGAGGGTTACACTTTCCTGGGGTGTGGCAACTATAATTGCAGCGGTAATAACTCTTGGAATTCCTGCTGCTATGTATCTTGCTAAAAATTGCAGATTTAGCGTGTTATCATATTTTTCCGCAGTTGCTTTCTTTTTTGGAGCGG
Source organism: Eubacteriales bacterium (assembly GCA_045602205.1). Lineage (GTDB taxonomy): Bacteria > Bacillota > Clostridia > Oscillospirales > CAG-272 > HGM12713. The sequence continues at coordinate 10,863 of JAZSBF010000087.1, read as the reverse complement.
TTCTGCTTAACACAAGATCCGCTATGATAGTAGGAGCGTTCACCCTGCTTGTGTGTATGACAATCTGTTGCGTAAGCGCCAGAAACAGGGTCGCGAACCGTATTTATACAGCTATAATTTTGCTATTGTCTATCGGAGCTTTTCTATACTTAAAAAAAGAGGGGCTTTTACCCGATATATTTGACTTTTTGAGGTTTTCAAAAATTGGAGACGACTCGCGCCTTGAGTATTGGAAAGACGGAATCGCGGATTTCCTCTCCTCTCCGATTTTCGGCGTGGGATTTCGTGACGGCGCTATTGGAAGCGAATACGATATTTTCAGTGGGATGTATCACAATATTTTCATTCAGCTTATTGCTTCTATGGGAATAGTTGGGCTTGTTGCTTTCCTTGTGCATCTAAAACACGTTGCTGAAATCTTTATCAGAAGATTTTCTGCGAACAAATGCATTCTTCTTATGATCCCATTTTCTGTTGTGATGATGTCGTTTGTGGATAATTTCTTTTTCTATCCCAATTTCCAGATATTTTACGCGGTATTTTTGGCGCTTGCCGAGATCTGTCTTGAGGAAGACAGAAGGAAAAGACTTGCCTCTCATAAAAGGATAACCGAAGAAAGAAAGCCGAGGGTGTTATTCTCGTTTGTTGAAGCGGGCAAGGGGCACATAATTCCCGAGACAGCGGTCTGCGAAAGCTTTAAGCGAAAGTATGGGGACAGAACAGAGGTCATAGAGAGCTATTTTTATAGTGAGACCAACAATGAAAGCCTTAAGAAGACAGAGAAGCTTTTTGAGGGGGCGGTCAAACTTCAGAATAAGGGAAAAATATTGAGTTGGCTCTGCCGTCTTGGCAACTGGGTATGCGGAGACACGTTTGGTCTGTATTTCTTGATGAGCTGTACCTTCAGCGGTATGCGTTCGAGACGACCCGCGATGAAGCATTTTGAAGAAATCGATGCGGATATTCTTTTTACTACACACTGGTCTACCGCCTTTTATGCCGCAAAAATGAAAAATCCTCCGTATACGGTGAGTATTTGTCCCGACGCTTATACCAACGGAATGTTCAACGTTGACGTAAACGATTATCTTATGGTTACCGAATCGGGAAAGAAAAATGCCGAGAGGACACGTATGTATGCGGGCGGAAATATAAGCGTTGTGGGATTTCCGATAAGACCCGAGGCGAAAAATTACTATCTTAGACGAGACGAGATAAGAAGCGAGCTTGGAATAGAAAAGAATGATTTTGTCGTTACACTCAGCGATGGCGGGTACGGTATCGCAAAGATGGAAAAGACTATAAAAAAGCTTGCCTGCGGCGGAGTGCCTATGACTATAATTGCGTTGTGCGGAACGAACAAAGCGCTTTACGAGAGTCTTTCTTCGGCACAGATGCCAAGCGGTATAAGGATAATTCCCGTATCTTTTACAAATGAGGTGCTGAAATACATATCGGTGGCAGACGTTTTCTGCGGAAAGAGCGGGGCTAACTCTATTGCCGAGGCGGCGTATTACGGTGTTCCGATAATTATAAGCAGGTGCATAACCTATATAGAAAGAAAAATAAAAAATTATTACGTCAGGGAAGTAAAAGGAGCGCTTTATATTCCGTCGGCTACCTTGGCGAGCAGAAGGATACTCGATTTTGCCGAGCATCCCGAAAAGCTTGAAAAATACAGAAATAATCTTCAGTCTATCGCAGGACAGTACGGCTCTGACGATATAGCCGACTTGCTTTGGGACAGAATAGAAAAAATTTCGGATACAGAGGTTAAAACTTTATGAAGCTTACAGAGCTTTTATCTCAAGATAAGAACTCGCTCTCGTTTGAGGTGTTTCCGCCTAAGAGCGATACTTCGTTTGAGAGCGTTAAGTGCGCCGTAGAGGAGATAGCTACGCTACGCCCCTCCTTTATGAGTGTTACATATGGCGCTGGAGGCGGAACGAGCCGTTATACTCTCAATATAGCTAAGGATATAGAAGAGAAATATGACGTGCCTACGCTGGCGCATCTTACTTGCGTATCCTCCACGAAGGAAACGGTCAGAAAAAAGATTGAAGATATTCGCGCGGCGGGAATTCAGAACGTTATGGCGCTGCGCGGCGATCTTACTCCTGAGCTTGCGTCGGGTGACCGCTCTACGTGGGATTACCGCTATGCGATAGACCTTGTTCGAGAGCTTCGTGAGTGCGGGGCGGACTTTTGCATAGGCGGAGCTTGCTATCCCGAGATACATCCCGAGAGTGAGACTCAGAGGGAGGATATAAAGCACCTTAAAGAAAAGGTAGAAGCGGGTTGCTCCTTCCTCACCACGCAGATGTTTTTTGATAATAACCTTCTTTATAATTTCTTATATAAGATACGCGAGGCGGGGATCACCGTTCCGATAATCCCCGGTATCATGCCTATCACAAACGGAAATCAGGTCGAGAGGGCAGTGAAGCTTTCGGGCTCGTTTATGCCCCAACGCTTTAAATCCTTGGTCGATAAATTCGGAAGCAACCCTGCGGCAATGAAGCAGGCGGGCATCGCTTACGCTACCGACCAGATAATAGACCTTTTCGCAAACGGCATAACCAACGTTCACGTTTATTCGATGAACAAGCCGGACGTGGCGGCGGCAATACAGAAAAACCTATCTGATATATTGGATTTAAAATGAGCGATATTTTTGTAAGGTCTTACGACGAGCCCGCGTACGATAAGGGCGAGATATTTCGATATGCGGGCATAAAAGAAAATAGTGTTGAGCTGGAGGCACTGATAGATTCCTCTGTTTCGGAACTTGAAGGAAAGCTTAGCTACAAGGTATGCTTTGGAGAGTTTTCGCTCGAGTTTTTTGAGGATTTTATTGATCTTGGATTTTCTAAGACCGAGTCGGAAAAGTTAAAAATAAATCTTAGTGGCTGTTATAAAGCGGTGGTTTTTGCGGCGACGCTCGGTATCGAGCTTGACCGAATGATAGCTCGATATTCATATAGCTCGCCTGCAAGGGCGCTTATCCTTCAGGCGATAGGCGCTGAGCGGATAGAGGCGCTTTGTAACAGCTTTTGCAGTGATTTGGCTTCTGAAAAAGCGCTATTAGGAGAGCGGATTCGTCCGCGCTTCAGCCCAGGATACGGTGATCTTCCTCTGGATATTCAAAAGGATATATTCAGGGCGCTTGATTGCCCAAGGCGTATCGGACTCAGCCTTTGCGAGAGTATGATGATGTCGCCCTCAAAATCGGTAACGGCAATAGTGGGCGTCTCGAAGTGAGCGCTTTCGGATATACGGTAAATTTGTAAATATCGGAGATGAAATATGAAAGTCACGGAATATTTAAAGGAACATATACTCTATCTTGACGGCGGAATGGGAACTTTGCTTCAAGCAAAGGGACTTCTGGCAGGCGAGATGCCTGAGAGATGGAATATAACGCATCCCGAGGAAATTATTGAGATACACCGCAGCTATTACGACGCGGGAAGTAACGTGGTAAATACCAATACCTTTGGCGCAAATATACTCAAATTTTCGGCGGACGAGCTTGACGCAATAGTTCGCGCCGCGGTAGATAACGCGCGAAGCGCGGCTATGCAGAGCACACGCAAGGGATACAAATGGGTGGCGCTTGATATCGGTCCTACGGGAAAAATGCTGAAGCCGTACGGAGATCTTGATTTTGAGGATGCGGTCGCAGTCTTTGCCGAAACTGTAAAGCTTGGCGTAAAGTACGGAGTAGATCTCATTTTTATAGAGACTATGAATGACAGCTACGAGACTAAGGCGGCGCTTCTCGCCGCAAAAGAGAACAGCGACCTTCCTGTATTCGTCTCCAACGCCTACGGAGAGGACGGAAAGCTGATGACGGGCGCAGACCCTGAGGCTATGGTTGCTATGCTTGAGGGAATGGGGGCGGACGCTATCGGTGTGAACTGCTCCCTCGGTCCGAAAGCGCTCTCGCCTGTGGTGGAGAAGTATCTTGAGGTCTCCTCGATACCAGTGATACTAAAGCCAAATGCGGGACTTCCAAGGTCTGCTTTGGGAAAGACCGTGTATGACGTTGAGCCCGATGAATTTGCTGCGGACGTAGCCGAGCTTATACGAAGGGGTGTTAGAGCGGCGGGCGGATGCTGCGGAACGACTCCCGAATATATTTCGGCGCTCGCCCAAAGCTCATCAAATATCAAGCCTTTGCCGATAGAGCGTAAGGCTGTTACCTGCGTGTCGTCTTATACACACGCCGTCATGTTTGCGGATAGACCTATACTTATCGGCGAGCGTATAAACCCGACAGGTAAAAAGCGATTTAAAGAAGCGCTCCGCACAGGAGATCTTGATTATATTCTCAAAGAGGGAATAGCGCAAGAGGAAAAGGGAGCTGATATACTTGACGTCAATGTTGGACTTCCCGAGATAGACGAGCCTAAGATGCTCACGGATGCTGTTTGCGAGCTTCAGGCGATACTCGACCTTCCTTTGCAGATAGACACATCTGACCCCATAGCTATGGAGAAGGCGCTTCGCAGATACAACGGCAAGGCGCTTATAAACTCGGTCAACGGAAAGAAAGAGAGTATGGATGCCGTATTCCCGCTTGCGAAAAAATACGGCGGAGTTATTGTCGCGTTAACACTTGACGAGGGAGGAATTCCAAGGCGCGCCGAGGACAGAGTGCAGATAGCCAAAAACATTCTCGCCGCGGCGGAGGCGTACGGAATAGAGAAGAAGGACATTATTTTTGACCCGTTGGCTCTCACGGTAAGCGCGGATAATACCGCCGCTGTCGAGACCTTGAGGGCTGTTCGTATGATAAGACGAGAGCTTGGCTGTCACACGTCTCTGGGCGTCTCTAACGTCTCCTTTGGACTCCCCTCAAGAGACATAATAAACGGTGCGTTTTTCTCGTTGGCACTTGCTAACGGACTCTCTGCGGCGATAATGAACCCTTATTCAAACGAGATGATGAGGGCGTATTTTGCTTATTGCGCGCTTGCGGGATTTGATGAGAATTGCGCCGAATATATAAATTTCGCAGAGTCACAGCCGCAAACACTTACGCAAGGCGAGATGGTTCAAAGCGAGAAAAAAACATCCGAGGAATATTCCTCGGAGCTTCAAAGGGCGATAATAAAGGGACTTAAGGAGCGCGCCGCAAATATCACGGCAGAGCTTATAAAAAGTATTCAACCTCTTGAGGTCGTTCAAAACGAGATAATCCCCGCGCTAAATGTTGTCGGTGAGGGCTTTGAGAGAAAAACGGTATATCTGCCTCAGCTTCTTATGAGCGCAGAGGCGGCAAAATCGGCGTTTGAGGTCATAAAGGCATCAATGCCGAGCGAGAGGGTATCTGACGGATGCGATTTCGTTATTGCTACCGTTAAGGGCGATATCCACGATATCGGAAAAAATATCGTAAAGCTGCTGCTTGAGAATTACGGATTTTCGGTCACAGACCTCGGGCGCGACGTTTGCGCGGAGGCGGTCGTTGATGCCGTTACTCGTTTGCACGCGCCAATCGTCGGACTCAGCGCGCTTATGACGACTACTGTGCCCTCTATGGAGGAGACCATAAAGCTTTTGCGCGAGAGCGCTCCTTGGTGCAAGGTCATCGTGGGCGGCGCGGTGCTGACTCAAGAATACGCCGACGCGATAGGCGCTGACCATTACGCGAAGGATGCTATGGAGGCTGTTCGATACGCTGAGGATATAATACGGAGGTAAGACGGTGCTTTGGGAAAATCTTAGAGAGGAAGAATTTGAGGTGGCGATAAAAAGCTCCGCGGGAGTGTGCGTAGTTCCTGTCGGTTGTCTTGAGATGCACGGGCAGCATCTTCCTGTCGGAACAGATACACAGACTTGCTTTCACATAGCGAGAGAAGCGGCAAAGATAGAGAGTGTCGTTGTCTTTCCCGGTATGTATTTTGGCAGTGTGCCGGGGCTCAATATGTGGAAGGGTGCTATCGATCTCTCGCTTGAACTTCGATTGCGTATGCTTGACGAGCTTTGCTCTGAGATAGCGAGAAACGGATTTAAAAAGATAATGCTTCTCAACGGTCACGGCGGCAATTGCGCTACCTTTGCGGCGTTTGTTCGGAATACGCTGCACAGCCGTAAGGATTATATCGTGGTGTCGAGAAACGAGTATCAATACGGAATACAGAGACTTGCCAAGGATATAAGGGCAGGGCAAAACTTTCCTGAGCTTACCGACGAGGATATAAGGAATGTTTTTGAGTTTGTTGACAACCGTTATCTCACGGGACACGCTTGTATAAACGAGACGTCAATAATGCTCGCACTCAATCCCGACTCGGTGGATATCTCCCGCGCCGATGCGTCAAACGGCTTGGACCGTCACAGAACAGACCACCTTGCCAGAAAACCGTATTCGATAGACGGTGGGGTGGGATTTTGGCTTCTTGACCATCCCGACAGCTTTGAGGGTGAGCACGTGGAGCTTTCAAGCGCGAATATCGGCAGGGTGCTGCTCAGAAAGAGGATAGAATATCAAGCCGAGGCTTGCCGCCTACTGAAAGAGGACGACAAATTACTTGATATGTACGCTGAGTATTGGATAGATAGATGAAATACGACGAGAGCGGCCGTTTAGTCGCTCTCGGCGGGGATCTCAATTCTTATAAGGAAAATGATAATAAAAAACAAATCCGAACTACTTTTGATTTGAAAATAACTTGATATTTTTCCGGCTCTTTATTACTCATCCTTTATATAAACCAAAATGTTTTCAACATTACAATCCAAAAAACGACAAAGGTCATTCAGCGTAACTGTGCTAATAGGTTTATTGTGCTTTAATCTATCAAGTAAACTTCTGCTGACATTAAAATCATTTATTAATTTATACGTCGATATGCCCTTATGCTTTAGGGTTTCGTAAAACGGCTCGTATGATATCATTATATCACCACCTGAAGTTACTCGATTCTATATTTATAATCTGTAATTCAATTATAATTTATACTCTTCCTATTGACAATTGTCGATATATAGAGTACAATAAGAGGTGGTTTTCATATGTTTTTTAAAAGCAATTGCGAATCTCACTAAAATAACAGGACAATCTAATAAACTAGCGGTTGCTTGACATGCGAAAGTTGGTCTGCTACAATTGTTTTACAGAAAATAGAAGGAATATAATTTATGAAAAGCAAAGAAAAAAAGAAAAAGAAAGAAAAGATAAATTGGCGGCGCATGTGGAAGAACAATCTGTATATGCTGAGGATAGTATGGCAGGTTTCTCCCGCGCTTGTTATAATGGAGTTCCTTGCCTCTGTTGTAGGCGCGTTGCAAAGCTTTCTTGTCGGCACGTATCTGTATAAATACGCACTCAATGCCTTACAGGTGGGCGAGGAGCTGAAAAATATTTTTATAATGCTTGGCGCTATGGTGGCGTACTCCTTATTCAGTATGGCGCTTAATAAGGTATACGGCTATCTTTGGAACGTGAGATATCCCAAGGTGGAGGCATATATAAACGGAATGCTATACAAAAAAGCGGTCGAGGTGGAGCTTGCCTGCTTTGAAAATTCCGATTTCTACGATAATTACGTAAAGGCTACCGAGAGGGCTGTCAGCTCAGCCTTCAGTGTGCTTGGTAACGCCTCAAGCTGTGTATGGGTGGCTGTGAACATAATCTCTGCGGGAACTATGATAATTCTTATAGACCCCATATTTATGCTCTTTGCGTTTCTGCCGCTTATATGTACCTCGATTATCGGTAAGAAGAGAAACCGTACCAACTACGATTACTATATGAAAAACCGAGAGATGTGGAGACAGAAGGAGTACGTTCGCAGAACCTTTTATCTTTCCGATTACTCGAAAGAGATGCGTCTCACGGAAATGTGGAAGGTAATGTACCGCAAAATGCACGACACCGTAAAGGAGCTTAAGGCTATTGCCAAAGAATACGGTCCGAAGGTAATGATGTTCAGATATTTTTACACCATTATGTTTGAGGTAGTGCTGTATATGGGCAGCATACTTGTTGCGGCGTTCAAAACTCTTGTGAAAAAGAATATGCTTATTGGTGATTGCTTTGTAGTTATAAATTCAATAACCAATATCGCGGGTAATATCAATTACGTTGGAGAAGCGATACTGAGACTTGACGAAAATTCGCTTTACATAGATAAGTTCAGGGAATTTATCGAATACGAAACCAAGATACCCGAGGACAAGGACGCGCCCGAAGCTCCCGCGCTTGAGGAGCTTGAAATAAGAAACGTCAGCTTTACATACGAGGGTACTGACAAAGAGGTGCTTAAGGAGCTCAATCTCAAGATAAAGAATGGCGAGAAGATAGCTATCGTCGGTCACAACGGAGCAGGCAAGAGTACATTTGTAAAGCTTTTGCAAAGGCTTTATGACGTGAGTGAGGGTGAGATACTTCTCAACGGTAAAAATATAAAGGAACTCCGACTTTCAAGCTACCGTTCAAAGTTCGGAACTGTATTTCAGGATTATAACCTCTTCGCTACAACTGTTGCGGAGAACGTTATGCTTCGCGGAAAGCTGAGCGAGGCGGACAGAGAAAGAGCGGTAGATGCGCTGAAAAAGAGCGGTGTTTATTCCAAGATAGAGTCACTTCCAAAGGGTATAGATACCAACGTCACGCGTGAGTTTGACGACGAGGGAGCGGTATTTTCGGGCGGAGAGGCGCAGAAGATATCGATAGCCCGTATATTTGCGGCAGACAATGAGATAGTTATTATGGACGAGCCGACAAGCGCGCTTGATCCGATAGCGGAGCAGGAAATGTACAAAAATATGTTTTCTGCCTGTGAGGGCAAGACTGTCATATTTATATCGCATCGCCTTTCAAGCGCTACAAGCGCCGACAGGATATATCTGTTTGAGGACGGAAGAATAGTTGAAGAGGGAACGCACAAGGAGCTTTTATCACTTGGCGGAAAATTCTCTGACATGTGGCACAAGCAGGCAGATAGCTATGAAGATGAGAGAACAGAGGAGGATATTATATGAGAATGTATGATCCCAATATGAAGAAGCATACTCCTCTCAGAGTTATCCGCAATCTGTGGTTTATGCTCAAATATTCCTTAAAATACAAGCCGTCGTACATATGGGTGAATCTTGCCGAGGGTGTGTGCAGTGCGATTGGAGTCGCGCTTGACGTTCTTTTTACAAAGTATATATTTGACGCGATAGAGGCGGGAGAGCCATTTATAAATATAGTTTACGCCGTTCTTATCGTCGGCGGATATCACATAGTACACCAGTTTTTCTTCCTTTGGCGTTTTGAGGTGTACCGTCCGAAAGCCGATTGGACGCTGCATGAGGAGATGCAGAAGGAGCTTTACAAGAAGGCGAGAGAGCTTGACCAAAGCTGTTACGACGATCCCGAATTCTATAATGATTTTATCTGGTCTATAAGAGAGTCTGACGGAAGACTTGCTTGGATAATGACTAATTTCAACAGATTCCCCGCTCACCTTTTGTCAACTATACTTGTTCTTGGAGTGCTTGTATATATTGACTTTGTAGTAGCTATAATCTTTTTTGTCGCGATAGCTTTGGGATTCTTTATCAAGATAGCGCTAAACAAGGTGAATTACGAACAGTCGGTAGAGGTAAATCCGATAGACAGAAAGCTCTCATACATAAACAGAGTATTTTATCTTCCCGATTACGCAAAAGAGCTCCGACAGGGCAATATAGCTCAAAGATTTCAGGATCATCTTAATGAGACACGCGATGAAAAGATTGAGTGCAATAAGAAATATGAGAAAAAGCGCTTGTGGCTGTCGGTGGCATCTAGCTTTGTCAACGATACCGTTCCCTCAATAGGCGTTACTGGATACCTTATAGTAAGATATATTCTCGATCCCACGCTCTCGCTTGGAACATTTTCGGCAAGTATAACGGCGGGATTTAGATTATACCGTACCTTTGAGGAGACAATTGGGCAACTGACAGCATTAAACGAGCACAGCTTGTATATCGAAAAGGTACGCAAATTTGTTGAGTATGAGCCGAAGGTATCGGGTACGGGAAAAGATATAGGCGAATTTGAATCTCTTGAGGTGAAAGGGCTCAACTTTGCATATCCCTTCTCAAAGTCGGGCGAGCCTGTATTGAAAAACCTAAACCTGAATATCCGCAAGGGAGAAAAGATTGCTTTTGTCGGATATAACGGAGCGGGAAAAACCACGCTTATCAAGCTGTTTATGAGACTCTATGACGCTACGGAGGGAGAGATACTTTACAACGGTCAGAACCTTAAGGAGCTGTCAGTCGAAGAGTACAGAAAGCATATTTCGGCGGTCTTTCAGGACTTTAAGATATTTGCCGCGACAGTCGCGGAAAACGTGGTCGGCGGAGAATATACCGATGCCGATGAGGAAAGAGTTATGAACGCTCTGCGTGCCGCGTCCTTTGAGGAAAAGCTTGAGTCCTTGCCCGATGGCATACACACTCAGCTTACAAGGGAATTTACAAAGGACGGTGTTGGACTTTCGGGCGGTGAATCGCAAAAGATAGCTATCGCGCGAGCTTTTGCGAGCAACAGCGGGATTATGATAATGGACGAGCCCTCAAGCGCGCTCGACCCTGTTGCAGAGTATAGTCTCAATCAGTCTATTCTCGAACATGCGGGCGACAAAACTGTAATATTTATCTCTCACCGCTTCTCTACAACGCGTATGGCTGACAGGATATATATGTTTGACGGCGGAGAGATAGTGGAGTGCGGAACTCACGAGGAGCTTATAAATCAGAACGGAAAGTACGCTGAGATGTATCGTGTGCAGGCGAAGAAGTATAGAACAGAAGTGTAAATATATTTTTGAGCAAACAAAAACTACCGCCGAGAGCGACTAAAGAGTCGCTCTC
>JAZSBF010000086.1:0-11196 GCA_045602205.1 Eubacteriales bacterium | reverse complement strand
AATACATTTTGTTGTCAACAAAAATAGAGAGGGGTACTCGCTTACGCGAGAATTTTTCGCCGAGCCGCTTGACGAGAGGGATTCGTTCTTGATTTTTGCTCAACATTTCGGATTTGGTTTTATGTAATGTTTCGCAAAAATCTTCGGTCACCGTTCACAAAACAACACACAGTGTTGTTTTGTTCACTGCGGTCGAATCCCTGTTTATATTCTCGCAAAAAACAAGAAGCACCCTCCAAAGAGGATGCTTCTCATTTTTTGGCGGAGAGAGAGGGATTCGAACCCTCGTGTGCTTGCGCACAAACTGATTTCGAGTCAGCCCCGTTATGACCACTTCGATATCTCTCCATAATTATGATGCAACAGTGTGCATCATAATTATGGAGCTTGATGAGACGAGGCTCAATGAGCTTGCTCATTGAATCCACTTCGCATTCGCAACTCGGAGGTCGGGGAGCTTGCTCACCAGACGCAGAGTTAGCGAATCATCGCCGTAGGCGATATATCTCTCTTTGATGCATACTGTACATATTTGATTGTTGGAATTTTGATAGAAAACTGTCGACCAACCTCTGAAATTTTTGCACTTAAAATCCCGAAAAAGTGAAGTGTTTCAAGGGTTTGCGGATAGATAAAAGTGACGATTGTGAGCCGCTTTCGAGTCAGCTCCGAAATCCCAAATTCAACCGACTCGAATATTATACCACAAAGAATATTATTTTTCAAGTCCTTTTTGAAAAATATTTTTCTTTATAGGTTGCAATTTTTTCTCGAATTTAGTATAATGTACTTAGTTTGCGAAAACAGGAGTAAAAAATGGAATTAAAAGGCAAAGTATTGAATATTCTCGGGGACAGCATAACCGAGGGGATAGGTCTTGAGGATATTGAAAATCAGCGTTATGACAATATAATAAAGAGAGAATGCGGTCTCAAGGCGGTAAACAATTATGGGGTGAGCGGCACTCGTCTTGCTCATCAATATCACGCAAGTCAAAATCCAAGATTTGACCTCTGCTTTTGCGGAAGAGTGTATAATATGGATACAAGCGCCGATATCGTTATTGTTTACGGGGGAGCTAACGACTACATTCACGGCGATGCGCCTATTGGGAAGAAGGGAGACAAGACTCCCGCGACCTTTTGGGGAAGCGTATATTTCCTTATGGATTATCTCAAAAAGAATTATAAGGGTAAGGATATAGTTTTCATAACGCCCGCGCACTGTTGCTATTGCGGCGGCTCGGATACAAAGGTCTCAAAGCGCTCCAACAAGAGAGAGGACGCTATGCCGCTTCTCGGATACGTAGAAATAATAAAAGAAATGGGAAGGGAATTTGATATACCTGTGCTTGATATGTACAACAAGCTCGGAATAGACCCCAACATACCGTCCGACAGCAAAAATTATACGGTTGACAGCATACATTTCAATCATATAGGTCACGCTATAATCGCAAGAAGAATAATAGATTTCTTAAAGGAGCTTTAATAATAGTTGGAGCAATCTTCTTGACATCACTGATGAAATTTGATATAATTTCTATATAGGCGAGTTTTGTTTCGGGAGGGATTTATGAGACAGTATATGAACAATATCATAGCAAATGAAGCCCTCAGAAACAGACTTTGTGGAGATGTTCTTGAAGGAAGGCTCTCCCACGCTTATATAATCGAGGGAGGAAAGGGAAGCGGAAAGCATACCATAGCTATGCTCACTGCCGCCGCCCTTGCCTGCGAGGAAAAGAAGAATTCGGAGCTTCCGCTGCCGTGTATGAATTGCCCATCCTGCCGAAAGATATTGCAGGGGCTCTCTCCCGACGTTATCAAGGTAGACTCTGCGGAAAAGGCGACGATAGGAGTTGATACCGTCCGTTTTCTTAAAGAGGACGTTTCGCTCGTGCCTAACGACCTTGAGCACAAGGTCTATATAATCGAAGATGCCGACAAAATGACCGATCAGGCTCAGAACGCTTTTTTGCTTACTCTTGAAGAACCACCGTCGTACGTCGTGTTTTTCCTGCTTTGCGAAAATTCCGAAAGATTTTTGGAAACGATAAAGAGCCGAGCGCCGATACTTAGGACAGAGCCTATTCCAAAAGAGATGATAGACGAGTACATCACAAGGGCAGACAGACGGGCGGCGCAGATGAAGGCTTCTTCGCCCAATGATTATTACGAGCTGCTTGTTTCCTGCGATAACGGAATAGGACGGGCTCTTGAGCTTCTTGACTCTAAAAAGCTCTCGCCCTTGCTTGAATCGAGGAAGATGGCGAAGGATTTTGTGAGTGCGGCGGTTTATGGCTGCTCAAACGAGAATGCTTTGTCGTTTTTTAAAAGATTTTCGGCAAAAAGAGACGCTCTTGTAAAAGAACTTTCAAGCATATATCTCGCTTTGCGCGACCTGTTTGTTTCAAAAAAGAGCGACGAGGCTGAGCTCTGCTTTTATGAGTCACGTGAGCAGGTGTTGGAGCTTTGCGATAATATATCTATCGCAGACATATCAAGGCTTATCTCCGCAGTATCCTCGGCTATCGAGCGCCTTGGACGAAACTCAAACGTGAGGCTCACGATAACCTTGCTTTTATCCGAGACAGGACTTATATAAATTGCTTTTTCGCTATCGCGAAAGAATGGAGAAATAATGGAAGAAAAAAATAAGAATAATACCAATAATACAAACGGCGGTAATAATTCAAAGCAGAATAATCACTATCACCGTCACGGCGGACATAATAAAAAGCCTTATAATGCGGGTGGGGAAAACGCCGATAAGTCAAACAAGGCGGCAAATAACAATAAAAAAGGAAATTATCATCATCACCAGAGACACAATGGTAACAGATACAAAAAGCCGAGAAATCAGAATGAGACGGATAACAGTTTAAAGAAGGATATAAACGAAGCGCAGGAAAATCTTGCACAGGCTTCGACCACCATCGCTAACGAGATATTAGATACAAACGTTACCGCGGCTGACGATGTTCAGATCAATACCGAAGAGGTATCTCTTCCCGAAACACAGCCGACGGAGCAGACAGTCGAGGAGGAAGCGGCAGCGCCTGTGGAGGTAGTTGGAGTTCGCTTCAAGAGCTCTGAAAAGACATATTATTTCGACCCCGTGAGACAGAATTATCAAAAGGGCTCTTACGTTATCGTAGAGACAGCGAGAGGACTTGAGTACGGAGAGGTCTCGCTTTCAAACACCTTTGTGACTGAGAAGGATATAGTGTCTCCGCTTCGCCCTGTGGTCAGAGCCGCGACAGAGGCGGATAAAAAGCATAATCTTGAAAACAAGGAAAAGGAAAAGCAGGCGTTTGTTATTTGTAACGAGCAGATAATCTCGCATAAGCTTGATATGAAGCTTATAGATGCTCAGTACACATTTGATAACACAAAGCTTCTGTTTTATTTTACTTCATCGGGCAGAGTTGACTTTCGTGAGCTTGTAAAGGACCTTGCCGCTATATTCAAGACAAGGATAGAGCTAAGACAAATAGGCATACGCGATGAGGCAAAGCTTATCGGCGGACTCGGACTTTGCGGCAGAGCGCTTTGCTGCTCGCTCTTTCTTACCGATTTCGGTCAGGTATCCATAAAGATGGCAAAGGAGCAAAATCTCTCGCTCAACTCAACGAAGATATCGGGAGCTTGCGGCAGACTTATGTGTTGCTTACGCTTTGAGCACGAGACCTACGAGTATGAGATAAAGCGTACGCCCCCTGTTGATTCTACGGTAAATACCAAAGACGGAGTGGGTACGGTCACAGAGATAAGTCCGCTTTCGGGTATGATAAAGGTGAGACTTGACGAGAAGGCAGACAGCGCACCAAGATCCTACCACAGAGATGAGGTAACGGTCATAAAGAAATAGATTTTCCAGATAACGGAAGCCATATATTTAGGGCTTCCGTTATCTTTGTATGCTATCGTTTTTTTCTCCAAAAAGCCAAAAATCGATTATTATCAAGGCTTTGAGAGCCTTTTTTGCATTTTTTGAAAAAAAGCGTTTTATACAATATATTGTGATTTTATACAATGAAGATATCAATATATTGTGGAAACTCACAATTGACATTTGTCGATTTATGCTTTATACTTATATACGGAAAATAAACATAAATAAAAACAAGGAGAAGAAAATGTATCAGGTATTAAAAAGAGACGGAAAAGTAGTTGATTTTAAGATAGACAAGATCAACGAAGCCATCAAGCTTGCTTTTGAAGCACAGGAAAAAAATTATCACCCCGATGTTATCGATCTGCTCGGACTTAAGGTAACGGCAGATTTTGAATCTAAGATAAAAGAGGGACTTATCTCTGTCGAGGATATTCAGGACAGTGTTGAGTCGGTTCTCGTTCAGGCAGGATATGCAGACGTTGCAAAGGCGTATATCCTTTACCGTAAGCAGAGAGAGAAGCTCCGTAATATGAAGTCTACCATTCTTGACTATAAGGAGCTTGTTGACAGCTACGTTAAGAATATAGACTGGAGAGTAAAAGAGAACTCCACAGTTACCTATTCGGTAGGCGGACTTATTCTCAGCAACTCGGGAGCGATCACAGCTAACTACTGGCTCTCTGAGGTATATGACGAGGAGATAGCAAACGCGCACAGAAATGCGGATATTCACCTTCACGACCTTTCTATGCTCACGGGTTATTGCGCAGGTTGGTCGCTCAAGCAGCTCATTCAGGAAGGTCTTGGCGGAGTTGTAGGAAAGATAACATCTGCTCCCGCGAGCCACTTGGCTACCCTCTGTAACCAGATGGTAAACTTCCTTGGAATTATGCAGAACGAGTGGGCAGGCGCGCAGGCGTTTTCTTCGTTCGATACCTATCTTGCTCCTTTTGTAAAGGTAGATAACCTTACCTACGATCAGGTCAAGAAGTGCATAGAGTCATTTATTTACGGTGTAAACACACCATCTCGTTGGGGTACTCAGGCACCCTTCTCAAACATCACTCTTGACTGGAAGGTTCCCGCAGACCTTGCTGAGATGAACGCGATCGTTGGCGGCAAGGATATGGACTTCAAGTATAAAGACTGTCAGGCAGAGATGGATATGATAAACAAGGCGTTTATCGAGATAATGATAGAGGGTGACCACAACGGAAGAGGCTTCCAGTATCCTATCCCCACATATTCCATCACAAGCAACTTTGACTGGTCTGATACAGAGAACAACCGTCTTCTCTTTGAGATGACCGCAAAATACGGTACACCTTATTTCTCGAACTATATCAACAGCGATATGGAGCCCAGCGACGTAAGAAGTATGTGCTGCCGTCTGCGTCTTGACCTCCGCGAGCTTCGTAAGAAGTCGGGCGGGTTCTTCGGAAGCGGTGAGAGCACAGGTTCAATAGGCGTTGTTACCATAAATATGCCCAGAATCGCATATCTTGCTGAAAATGAGGCTGACTTCTATAAGCGTCTCGGTCACACTATGGATATTGCCGCACGATCGCTCAACGTCAAGAGAACAGTTATAACAAGACTTCTTGAGGAAGGACTCTATCCTTATACAAAGCGTTACCTCGGAACATTCGAGAACCACTTCTCGACTATCGGTCTTGTTGGTATGAACGAGGTCGGTCTTAACGCTAAGTGGCTCAAGGCAGACCTTACGCATAAGGAAACTCAGGAGTTCACTCAGGATGTTCTCAACTTTATGAGAAACAGACTCTCTGATTATCAGGAGAAGTACGGCGACCTCTATAACCTTGAGGCTACTCCCGCAGAGTCCACCTCTTACCGTCTTGCTAAGCACGACCTTAAGAGATTCCCCAACATCATCACAGCTTGTGAGGACAACAGCGTTCCTTACTATACTAACTCCTCACACCTTCCTGTTGGATACACCTCTGATATTTTCGAGGCTCTCGACGTTCAGGACGACCTCCAGACACTCTATACCTCGGGAACAGTATTCCACGCATTCCTCGGAGAGAAGCTTCCCACATGGCAGTCTGCGGCAAACCTCGTTCGCAAGATTGCAGAGAACTATAAGCTTCCTTACTACACACTCTCTCCCACGTATTCGGTATGTAAATCTCACGGATATATTCCCGGCGAGGCGTTTACTTGTCCTCACTGCGGCGAGAAGACAGAGGTGTATAGCCGTATAACAGGATATTACAGACCTGTTCAGAACTGGAATGACGGTAAGGCAGAGGAATATAAGTCGCGTAAGCTTTACGATATCGGAGCTTCTATGAACAAGAAGGGCTACAATATGTATGCAGCTCCCGACGCTCCCGCAGAGGAGGCTAAGGTAGAGGTAAAGGCAGTAAATAAGGCTGACAGCCAGATCATGCTCTTTGCCACAAAGACCTGCCCCAACTGTAAGATGGCGGCAAAATTCCTTGACGACGCAGGCGTAGTTTACGAGAAGATACTTGCTGAAGAAAACGTAGAGCTCACAAACGCTTACGGTATCAAGCAGGCTCCCACACTCGTTGTTGTCAACGGCGACAGCGTTGAAAAGATAGTTAACATATCAAATATCCGCAAGTTCGCTGAAGAAGCGTGATTTATGTAGGATAGTTTTTGGGGAAGGAAGAAGCTTCGCAAAAGAAGTCTCTGCCTTCCCCGAAAATCGGTTTTTAAATAGGATATTGAAAGGAAAAAATACAATGCACGATATAGTAATAGTTGGCGCAGGACCTGCGGGACTTACCGCGGCACTTTACGGTCTGCGCGCCGATAAGAGCGTACTTGTTATAGAAAAAGAAACATTTGGCGGACAGATAACCTTTTCTCCCAAGGTGGAAAATTACCCCTCTGTTATGCAGATGAGCGGTAATGAGTTTGCAGAGAAGATGCTCGATCAGGTGCTTACGCACGGAGCGGATATAGAGCTTGCAAAGGTAGAGAAAATAGTTAAAAACGACGGATATTTCACCGTAGTTACCGACGGAAGCTCCTTTGAGGGTAAAACCGTCATTATCGCGGCGGGCTCAAAGCACAGACATCTCGGACTTGCGCGCGAGGAGGAGTTTATCGGTGAGGGTATCTCGTTCTGCGCGGTTTGCGACGGAGCTTTTTATAACGGACGTGACGTTGCGGTCATCGGCGGCGGAAACACCGCGCTTCAGGAAGCCGTAATGCTCAGCGAATACTGTAAAAAGGTATATGTTATCCAGAACCTTGCTATGATGACGGGCGAGGGAAGACTTGTCGCAAAGCTTTCCGAGAAGGAAAACGTCAGCTTTATATTCAATTCGATAGTTACCGATATTATCGGAGAGGGCAAGCTTGAGGGTATCAAGATCAAAAATACCGAGGACGGAAGCGTCAGCGATATTATGCTTGACGGAGTTTTTGTTGCTATCGGGCAGGTGCCAGAGAACGAGGCGTTTGCGGATATGGCAGAGCTTAACGAGCGCGGATATATCGATGCGGGAGAGGACTGTCTCACAAAGACCGAGGGCGTTTTCGTTGCGGGAGACTGCCGTTCAAAGTCTATCAGACAGATAACAACGGCAACCGCTGACGGAGCTGTTGCGGCTCTTGCGGCTTGCAGATACATAGATAGTTTATAATTTATTAAATGGGCTAAGTCGTTGACTTAGCCCATTTTTCATATCCCTCTGAGTTTTGCCGAGGGAATATTTTTTTGAACGAGTGTAAGAATAGATTTCATTTCTTCAGGCGAATACGCCGAAAGTCCCGATGAAATTATGTCTCCCGAATCGGTGAAGGATTGCAGGAAATACGCCTTCGCGCCCGATATCCATTCGGATATAGAAACGATGTCTTCGGGTGTATGAAGCTCTCTAACCACAGTCGTTCTGAATTCAAAGGGAAGTTTTCCACGAAGAAGCAGGGAAATGCTTTCGGATATTTTTGAGATATCAATATCAACACCCGCAGTCAGAGAATATTTCTCTTTGGAGTTTTTGATGTCCATAGCCACGTAGTCAACGAGCCCCTTGTCGATAATGCTTCTAAGCCTATCGGGACAAGAGCCGTTCGTATCGAGCTTGAGAGCAAAACCCATATCCTTTATCTTTTTCATAAAATCTTCTATATCCCTCTGCAAAAGCGGCTCGCCGCCCGTTATGCAGACTCCGTCGAGTATATTCTTTCTTTTTGAAAGAAAATCAAAAAACTCTTTTTCCGAAATATCGGAATTTTCACTCGGAGATATGACCAGCGATGCGTTGTGGCAAAAAGGACAGCGCATATTACAGCCGCCTGTGAAAACGGTGCAGGCAACCTTTTCGGGAAAATCAAGAAGAGTTGTTTTTTGTAAGCCTTTCAGTATCATTTTTAATCCTTTAATATCAAAGATCGACCTCAAGTCCCGCAAATCCGAAGGGCTTGATGTAGTTTATGATAACAGTTGTATCATCAAGCTGCTTGCCCTCGCAGTTTATGAAGCGCACTGAGGAAGTGGGCTTTGCAAGCTTTATCTCTGCGTTTACTATCTCGTCGGGATGGATGTTGAAGTATCCAAGCGCCATAGCCTTATCATTCTGCTTGCAGATCAAGTAGAGCTGAGGATTGCGCTCGCAACGCGCGGGAAGAGCTTCGCCCGAGAGCCATTCAATAGCATTTGCAACCTGTCTGCCTCTGCCGTATGACCAGTAGAGAGAGGAGGAGTCGGCAAGGTCCTCAGCGTCAAACGCGCATACCATAAAGCGATTGCCGTCAGCGTTTTCATAGAGATATACCGCGGGAGAGGTCTCCTTAGCGAAAAATTCGTTGGAGATAAAGCTGCTGAGAACCGTTGCGCTATCCTTTACAGATACACGGTGAACGGTTGTGGTGTCATAGAGGTCAGTGTCGGGCGACTCGCCGCCAAAGAGCTCCATAAATCCGCCGCGTATCTTTTCGTCAGAAAGAAGACCTACGTCAACACCCTTTTCCTGAAGTATCTTTGCAGCCTTAATATCAAGGATAAGTCCCTTGCCAAACGCTTCCTCGGGAAGATGACGCGCGTTTTCACCGAACGCTATACCGCATATACCCTCGCCGTCGTAAACGGTGGGAATAGCGTGAGAGGTGAGAAGCATCTGCGCCGAGGAGAACATAAATCTCTGCATAAGAACCTTTTCATCGGCGTGAGGAGTGGGAACACCCTTCGGGAAAAGATTGCCGAGATCGGCATCCTTGAGCTTTCTCATTGTTTCGTAGACACGGATACCAACAGGGGTCTTGTCTCCAAATACCTCAACTACCTTATCCTGAATCGGAATATTGCGGACGTGCGCCTCAACGTATCCCGTATCGAAATCGGGAGCGCACATATAGTCGTACATATATTTGAGAGTGGGGATATTATCCGAAGCAAGCGTTGCGAGGTGGAAGAGCTCGGAATATACCGCGGGGGTGTGGAAGCGGTCGCGGGGATATGTGTCGGACTCTGTGAAGAGCTCTATACCAAGGTCCTTACACCAAGCATATTGCATACGCGCGCATTCGATTACAGTCTGAAGCGTCTGTCTTGCGAAGCGGCGGTAAGCTACCCAGTAAGGAGCGCCCGTAAAGCGAAGGAAGGGCTTTGCGTTTCCTGCGAGTATATTCGTAAGCTCGATAGCGTCAGCACCCTCAACGTCCCAAGAGGTGTATCCTGCGCAGAAACCGAGTCTTATCGTGGGGTCAACTCTGTCAACCGCCTCACGCGCCTTGCGGCAGAAATTCTTCATAGTCTCGCCCATAAGGTCAAGCCATACCTCACGGTACTTGTTAGGCTTGCCCGAAAATACCTTGTTTGCAAGCTCTTCAACTGTGACTTCTTCGCCTATCCTGCGGCAAAATTCAGCCATGTGAAGATCACAGGTACAGCCAAGACCGGGACGGACGGACATACACATCTCGTCGTCAAGCATTATCATTCTCGTGCCTGTACGAGCGGTGTCCTCGATAGTTCCGCATATCATTTCGGTGAAGTTCTCATCCATAGGACAGAACGCATCGTCAAGTGTCTTTCCGCACATCGATCTGATACGGGTGTACTTTTCGGCGATCTTCTTGTTGTAGTGCGTAGTAGCGCCGCCAAAGCCAAACGTTCCTATCCATATACCCGCCTCGATGCCGTTATCGCTAAAATATTTTACGTTCTTTTTGAAGTTTTCAAGAAGCTCGGTGCGAAGCTCGTTTCGCTCAAAGGGATAACGTCCAACGTCACCAAGACAGAAGAAAACTCTGGAAGCGCCCGATTTTTTCGCATCGGCAAGTATCATATCAATATTTTTCTGCGGTTGAAAGCTTGCCGCGGGAATAAAAATTTCACTCATAGTCAAAACTCCTTATGATTTGTATATTTTTTAATTTATGATTCCCCCGCCGACGAGAGTATCTCCGTCGTAGAGGACAACTGACTGACCCTTTGCGATGGCTCGCTGAGGCTCATCAAATTCAAGAATAAAGCTGTCGGCGTCCGTCTGTATAACAGTTGCCGATGCGGCGTCGTGCTTGTAACGGATCTTCGCCGCGAGCCGAGTAGGCGCTGTAAGTGTGTCACAGGCAATAAAGTTTACGCGGGACGCCGTCAAAGATTTTTTGTAAAGCGCGCTGTCCTCACAAAGAGTCACCGTGTTAGCGGCGGGGTCCTTTGAGGCGACGAACATAGGCTTGCCAAGGGCTATTCCAAGTCCTTTTCGCTGACCTATCGTATATTTTATGATCCCCGAATGACTGCCAAGGATATTTCCGTCGGTGTCAATAAAAGAGCCGTTTGGGAAAGTTTCACCTGTCTCGCGGCATATAAATCCCGCATAGTCACCGTCGGGAATAAAGCATATATCCTGACTGTCGGATTTGTGGGCGTTCGCAAAAGCGTAGGATGCCGCAAGCTCGCGTATCTCCGCTTTTGTATAATCTCCGAGAGGGAGCAGGGTGTTCGCAAGTCTATCTTGCGTGAGCGACCACAGAACGTAGGATTGATCTTTAGAGGCGTCAACCGCTTTTTTTATCACAAAACGTCCCGAGGGAGTTTTCTCTATCCTCGCGTAATGTCCTGTCGCAAGCTTTTTGTATCCGAGCTCTGCGGCAACATCAAAAAGCTTTCCGAACTTTATATATCGGTTACATTCGACACAGGGGTTTGGGGTAGCTCCGTTTTTGTAATCTTCGATGAATTTGTCTATTACCGAGGTGCGAAAGCTGTCTCCGAGCGAGCATACGTAATGGGGAATAGATAACGCCTCGGCTATTTTTTTCGCGTCCTCTATATCTTGATTGCATATG
>JAZSBF010000085.1:0-15228 GCA_045602205.1 Eubacteriales bacterium | reverse complement strand
CTACATTAGAGAAAAAATATCCTATTTAGCAATACAAACATAGAACAATCCAATGTTTGATGTTTTTTGCCATATAGCAAAAATGGCGGTGTTTAGCCGCCAAATCAAACTTGGCGCAACCCCAAGGGGGTTGCAGCTTTCCTCAAAAGGTTCTCACGCCTTTCTCTCGTCTTTCTCTCGTCTTTATCACGTTCAATTTTTCTTTTTAAAATATCCCTGCGGATAGGAACAAGTAGGACATATCTTAGGTGGCTCTTTAGCTGTAACGACGTATCCGCAGTTAAGGCAGATCCACTTTGTTTGCGTACTGTCCGAGGTGAACATTTCTGAGTTTCTCACCTTATTGAGATAATCGACGTATCTTTCCTCGTGAGCCTTTTCAACAGACGCTACTCTTTCAAAGAGGTCTGCGATAGCGTCAAAGCCTTCCTCCTTCGCCTCTTTTGCGAACTGAGAATACATTGTAGACCATTCAAAATGCTCTCCGCCCGCCGCCGAATTCAGATTTATCTCGGTAGACGACCATCCGCCAAGGCATTTGAACCATATTTCAGCGTGTTCCTTCTCGTTATCGGCTGTCTCGCAAAATATCTGCGATATTTCGACAAATCCGTCCTCCCTTGCCTTTTTCTCAAACCACTTATATCTCAGGTACGCCTGAGACTCGCCCGAAAGCGCGGTATGGAGATTTGTTTCTGTTTTCGTTCCCTTCAGCGCTTCGACGTCAACTCCGCTTTTTGCATAAGTTGCCATAATATACCTCCTTAAAAGATTATAGGTATATATTGCGCAATTTCGGTGTTTTTTATTCATTATTAAAGAAATTTTTTGAAAGCAAGGCGCATTTTCCAACTGTTTTGTAGCTTCCCTTAACAAAAACTGCCTCTCTCTCAAAGCCCTCGAAGCTCATACCGAGCTTCTCCATAACGCGAAGCGAGGGCGCATTCCCCTCCATAAATCTCGCCTCTATTCTGTTAAGCCCCAACCGCTCAAAGCCAAAGCGGATAACTGCCTCTGCCGCCTCTTTTGCTATTCCTTTTTTATGATAGCTTGGATTCAGCACGTATCCGAGCTCTGCCGAATTGTTCACTGTGTCTATTTTCGCAAATCCGCACGTGCCTATCATCTTTCCGCTATCCTTAAGCGTCACCGCCCAATCGTAAAAATCCCCCACCGAATATCTGCTTTCAATGTATTTAAGATATTCCTTTGTATACGAGAGTGATTTATGCTCGCTCCAGAGCAAAAACTCTGTCACCTCTGACCTTGAGGCGTATTCGTACATATCCTCGGCGTCCTGCCCTCTCATTCCCCTGAGGACAAGTCTTTCGGTTTCGAGCATCGGAATGTCCGAAAATATCTTATATAATTTTTCGCGTTCCATAAACAAAACCTTTCAAAAAGTTCTACTATTATCCATTATAATAAATCAAGTATATCTTTTCAACAGTTTTTTATAAAAAATTCTTTATTTTTCCCGAAATGTGTGTTATAATTATTTTGTATGATTGTTTTATCGACTAAAGAGGACTGTATATGGACTATAACTCAAAGGATATGCTTCGCTCGTGCGTCATTCCCGTACTGCTTGGCGACACTTTTTCGGCGCATATTTTGGCGGCAAAGATATATTTTCGAACGGGAATAATATCATATGTCTGCGACTCGAAAATATCCTTTCTCGACTATCTTGACCCCCTCTCAAAATTTTTCTCGCTCGTGTCGGAAGACGACGGAGACATCATCTGCCACTCTCTTGGATATCTCGCGTCGAACAAAGAATATCTGCCAATAATGATACCCTGCAACGAGCGTTACAGTGCTTTTGTCGATAAATACAGAAATTTTTTAGAGCCAAGATTTATCCTCTCCGACAAGGAGTCCTTCTTCACCGAGCCCCCTATGTCGATTTTTTAGAATTTTTCAGAAAGGAGAGTTCAATATGAAGGACCGAAAGCTCCTTGGTGTTTTGGGCGGTCTCGGACCCATGTCAAGCGTCTATTTTTACGAAATGCTGACCTCTCACACCTACGCCGAGTGCGATCAGCAGCATATAAACATTCTCATATCCTCACGTGCCGACACCCCCGACAGAACTGATTTTATTATCGGTCGTTCAAAGAACAATCCGCTTGACTCTATGAAAAAAGAGGTAGACAAGCTGGCGGCGGCGGGCGCTGAGCTTATCGCTATCCCCTGCAACACCGCGCACTATTTTTACCGCGGAATAGCCGAAAACTCAGAAGTTCCGATACTTAATATAATAGACGAAACAGTATCCTTCTGCAAGCACTTGGGACTTTGCAAGGTAGGAGTTCTCGCCACCGAGGGAACAGTCCTCTCTGGCGCGTACAGAGAAGTCCTTGAGCGCGAGGGCATCGAATATATGAGCTGCTCCGATGAAGACCAACAAAAAATATCGGATATCATATACCGTGACGTAAAGCAAGGCAAAGAGCCCGATCTCGACGTTTTTTTAGAGGTTGCCGACCATCTTACCGCTCACGGCTGTGAGAGAATAATTTTGGGCTGCACCGAGCTCTCTCTTATAAAAAAGAAGTTCCGACTTGGAACAAGATTTATAGACTCACTTGAAATTCTTACCCTGCGCGCAATAGTTGAATGCGGCGCTGTCCCCTGCGGCTTTGATGCCGAGCTTTTAAACTTTTCAAAAGAGAAAGGAATGATTTAAAAATATGCTTTTGAACCAACTTTTAAAGACTATCGAATACACCGAGATAATAAACCCCTCGGGGCACAGTATCGATAGCACGGATATAGTCTCTCTTTGCTGTGATTCAAGAAAGGCTTATCACTCCTCTCTCTTTGTTTGCATTTCGGGCGCGCTTTCCGACGGACACGACTATGCCGTAATGGCTTATCAGAGAATGTGCCGCGTATTTGTGGCGGAGCGTCCTCTCGAAAATCTTCCCGATGACGTAATAGTTATAATCACACCCGACACAAGAATCGCACTCGCGAAGCTTTCGGACGAATTTTTCGGACACCCGTCGAAAAAAATGAGAATAATCGGAATTACCGGAACAAAGGGAAAGACCACATCCTCTCTCCTTATATACAATCTTCTCAACGCAAACGGAATACCGACGGGATATATCGGCTCGAACGGAGTCTCCTTTGACGACTATCATTTCAATACCGTCAACACGACTCCCGAAAGCTACGACCTTCACTATTATATGCACAGAATGCTCGATATCGGCATAAACACGCTTGTAATGGAGGTATCCTCACAGGCTCTGAAATATAACCGAGTTCACGGAATAGATTTTGACGTGACCGTCTTTACAAATCTTTATCCCGACCATATCGGAAAATATGAGCATCCCGACTTCGATGACTATAAGAATGCCAAGCATTCTCTTTTCACAGACTATAACACGAGCTTCATAGTTTATAACGCCGACGACGCAAGCTCACGCGAAATGCTTCTTGGAACGTCGTGCGAGACGGCAGGCGTTGGAATAGAGTCCGAGCAGTCAGACTATAAAGCATCAAGAATAGCCTTCTTCCGCTCCCCCGGAAACATCGGTGTAAGCTTTGACTGTACCTGCGGTGGAAAGAAATACCCCGTCTCGCTCTCCTTCCCCGGAGAATTCAGTGTATATAACGCTATGACCGCAATAGCGGTGTGCCGCAAGTTCGGTCTTTCATTTGATGACATAATAAAGACTATGCAGAAGGTACATATCAAGGGCAGATTTGAAACGATAGAGCTTCCGAACGGCGCGACAGTTGTCATCGACTACGCGCACAACGGAGTAAGTCTTAAAGCGGCTCTCACATCGCTCAGAGTATATAATCCCAACCGCCTCATATGCCTTTTCGGCTCGATAGGCGGAAGAACGAAAATGCGCCGAGCTGAGCTGGGGCTGGTCGCCTCAAGAGACGCAGACTTCTGCATCATAACCTCGGACAACCCCGACAATGAGCCGCCCTCATCCATAATCGGAGAGATAGCGTCGTATTTCACGGCGGGCTCTTGCCCGTATATAGCGATAGCCGACAGAAAGAAGGCTATAATCTATGCTCTTGAGAATTCCGAGCCGGGAGATATAATTCTCCTTGCGGGAAAGGGCCACGAGACATACCAGCTTATATGCGGCGTGCGCGAGCATTTCAGCGAATCTGAAATAATCGCCGAGTACTGCTATTCCAAAAAGCTCTCTTAAACCATAGTCAAACAAAAAATTTACCGCCTTCCCGCAAATTTTGCGCGAAGGCGGTTTTTATTCATTGTTTTATGCGTCTTCAGAAAGTAATTAAAGAACCAAAGAGGGCGCGCTGTAAATTCTTGCCGCCAGCTCCTGATTGAGCATATAAAGGCTCTTGGGGTCAGCGCCGAAAAGCTCCATCTTCGTTATAAGGTCGTTGGCGTTGGTCTCCTCCTCGCCCTGCTCCTTAACGAACCAGTCAAGGAACTGCATCGTGCGGAAATCCCTGACGTCGTATGCCGCCGCATAGATGTCGTTGATAAGCGAGGTCACGTACTCCTCGTGCTCAAGGCCCGCCTTAAGTACGTCCATATGGCTCTCAAACTGCTTATCGGGCTTGTCGATAGCCTCAAGCGTTACTACCTGATTTTCGTTCTGCAAGTAGGTATAAAAGAGCATTGCGTGATCTCTTTCCTCCTGCGCCTGTATCATATACCAGTTTGCAAAGCCGTCAAGCCCCTTTGCCTTGAAATAATTTGAAAAGTCAAGATAAAGATACGCCGAATAAAATTCCTTATTTATCTGTTGATTCAAAAGATCTCTAACCTTTGTGTTCATCATAAAAGTATCCTCCGTTTTGTTTTTATTTTTTATTGTGACTATATTATACCATATTTATATTGAAATTTCCGTGACTTAGTCACGATTTATCCGCGCCAGATATTCTTCTGCAAAATGCACCGCCACAGCTCCGTCCGAGACCGCCGTCACTACCTGACGAAGAACCTTTGACCGAACATCTCCGACGGCGTAAACACCGTCAATATTTGTTTTGGTAGTCTCATCCGCAAGGATATATCCACCCTTATCAAGCTCAAGAACACCCGAAAACAGCTCTGTTGACGGAGTCCGTCCGATACTTACAAAGAGTCCGTCAACGAGAAGCTCACGTGTCTCTTCTGTTTTCAGATTTTTTATCCTCGCGCCGACGATCTTTTTATCAATTATATAATCTTCTACGACGCTATCCCACACAAATTCGATGTTATCCGCATTTTTAAGCGGCTCATGATATACCTTCGTCGCGCGCAAGGTGTCTCTGCGGTGGATAAGATACACCTTTTTTGCGAGATTTGAGAGATAGAGCGCATCGGAGACCGCGCTGTTGCCGCCACCCACGACCGCCACGACCTTATCCTTGTAAAATCTTCCGTCACAGTGGGCACAATAGTGAAGTCCGCGTCCGACAAAAGCCTCCTCGCCCTCGATTCCAAGCTCTCTTGGCACAGCCCCCGTAGCGATTATCACCGCATACGCAAAAAACTCGCCCGAATCGGTAATTATCTTTTTTATCTCTCGGTCAAGCTCAACTCCCAAAACCTCGGTATACTCTGTCTTTGCTCCAAAGCGCTCCGCACCCGCCTGCATTTTAAAGCCAAGCGTTATGCCGTCAACGCCTTCATCAAAGCCGGGATAATTGTCGATAATATCGGTCAGCGACATCTGTCCGCCAACAGACAGCTTTTCAATGACAAGCGTCTCAAATCCCGCGCGCGCCGCGTAAAGTGCGGCGCTGTATCCCGCAGGACCGCCCCCTATAATTATGATATCATAAACGTGCTCCATAACAGCACCTCCGTAAATGCTTATTTTCTATATTATATCACTTTGTTTTCGCTAAGGCAAGTTCTGTATTGACATATCAGATAAGAGGTGATATAATCGACATAGCGAATATCAGTTTTATCTTCAAAGGAGTCAAGTATGGAAAAATACGAGCTTATCGAGCTTTTTGAAAATACCTTTCCCTTTTGGAAAAATATGACCGAGGCGGACAAAGAAACTTTTATACGCTCCTCGTATAACGTGAATTTCCAAAAAGGCGATAATATACACGACGGCAACGAGTGTACGGGAGTCATTCTGATAAAAACAGGCTGTCTGCGCGTATACCTTCTCTCCGAGGACGGCAAGGAGATAACCCTCTACCGTCTTTTCCCGGGGGATATGTGCATACTCTCCGCATCCTGTGTCCTTGACTCTATAACCTTTGATGTCTTTATTGATTCCGAGGATGACAGCGAATGCGTTGTTGTTGGCGGATGCGCCTATGAAGACCTTTCAAACCGTATGACCGAGGTCAAGCTGTTTACGCTTGAGAGCGCGCTCTCGCGTTTTTCCGACGTAATGTGGGTAATGCAACAGATACTCTTTATGAGTATGGATAAGCGCCTTGCTATTTTTCTTCTTGACGAGGGCGCAAAGAATGGCTCTGACACGATAAAGCTGACACACGAGCAGATCGCCAAATATATGGGATCTGCCCGTGAGGTAGTATCGAGAATGCTGAAGTATTTCTCATCCGAAGGAATTATTGCTTCCTCAAGAAAGGACGGAATTCAGATCCTCGATAAGAAAAAGCTAAGAGAGTTAACCCTCTAAGAGAGCAAGTATCTGCGCCTTCGGACGCGCGCCCGCGATCTGATCTACGACCTCTCCGTCCTTGAATATAAGAAGCGAGGGAATGCTGAATATTCCAAAACGGCTTGCAAGCTCCTGCTCTTCGTCAACGTTTATCTTACATACGAGGATATCATCTCTCTCCTCGGCTATCTCGTCAACTATGGGAGACACCATACGGCAAGGACCGCACCAGTCGGCGTAAAAATCAACCAAAACCTTTTTTTCACTTTTTTCAACCAATTCAAAATTATCTTTGTTTATATTGAGTACTGACATTTCTGTTTCTCCTTTCTAGATATTATTTATTACGTTTATAGTTTACCACATTTTGTTTTATAATTCCGTGATTTAGTCACAAAAAAGCAACGGGGCTGGCTCAAATGTAAATTTGAGCCAGCCCCGTTTTAGGGGATAGTCAGATTTAGGCGAGAAGCGCTGTTTCTGGGAACGATAGGCGTACGAGTGTACGTCGAGTTCCCAGAACGGCGGTAGAAAAAGTCCATAAAATGAAGAATTTCGCAGAAATTCAACATATTAGTGTCTCATTTTCATTTTTTGTTTGATAATGAGCTCTTTTTTATTTTTATATCGGACTTTGTCGGTCTCGACAAATGTGACAGCCCCTTCTTTTATTCTTTAATTAACATATTAATTATCTATCTTTTGTATGTAAGGTATTCTTGCTACAATAACTGCTGCAATGGCGGTTATTATTATTTCGGGTATCATATAAAGTCCGTTATAAAATACCGAATAGATAAGCGCGAGCGCGCCTCCGCTTATATGCTCGAGTATCCATGAGCCGATAGCATAAAAGCCCTCCTGTGAGAAGAACCATTCTGCCCACGCGCCGTAAAATATCGCGCCCGAGATAATGTGAGCGAGGTATCTTAGCGAGAGCGCAAGCACGCTTCCAAGGCTAAGCGCAAGAGCTTTACTTTTAATACTCTTTCTGAAGATTCCTCCGATTCCGAGCACTCCGTACGCCAGAATATAGTCTATAAGGACTATCGCAACTGCCGCAAATCCGCCCATATATCCGTCACTTGACGGCATAAAGAGCGCCATTATTACCGACGAGCTCGTGCCAAGGGCAAGGTCCATAAGCATCTGAAGCACAGCGTACGTAGCGGACACAAAAAATCCCCATCTCATACCGTACATATAAGACACCAGCACTATCGGCAGCATACTCGCGATAGTAAAGCCTCCGCCAAACGGCAGATTAAGGAAAGGGATAAGGGCGCAAACGATAGCGAGAACTGCCGCAAGCGCGATCATTACGGCTGAGGTTGTCAGCCTTTGGGTTTTAAACGTTCGGTTCATAATCCGACCTCCAAAATAAAAAAATTCGACCGCACGAAAATCCCCGTGCGGTCAATATAATTTCAGAAATCGAAATTTACCATCTCCCTACGCCGGCATTATCCGTATCAGGTTAAAGGGTTCGGACTCTGTCCATCTCAGCCACAATAGGCACCCCTGATTTTATGCGGTTGTTGTTTTGAATTATATCACAAAAAAATCCTTCTGTCAATAGCCTAAACAAATTTTAATAATAATAATTTGCGCCGATGCTCTTGATGTCGACTCCTTCAAGAATTCCTTCGTCTATCTCTATCTTTTCCTTATAGGGTTTAAGCTGCTCCGAAAGAAGATAATTTTTAAGCTCTGACATAAACCTGTATCCGCCCGTTTTCGTATCTATGAAGAAGTCGGAATTTATTTCCTTGGAAAATCCGCCCTCGTCAAGCTTATACTTCATAACGATGTGTATACCGTATTCGGAATTTATCCGCTTTATCTCTCCATCCTTCATTTCAAAGAGGGCGTCTCGCACCTCGGGAGCGTCGTAATCCGACTCGGCTGTGAGATAGTATCCTTCGGTATACTCAAGCATTCCCTCGTCCTCGCTGTGATTTTCAACAAGGGTATCAAAGAGTGTGTAGTTCCCCTCTTCGCACTTCTCAAAGACCATCTGAGCATAATCGCTTGCGGCGATAAGCTCCTCTTCAGTATATTTGCGAGTCAGCTGATTTCCGTCCTCGTCAAAAACGGGAGAACGCTTGCCGTTTATTTTATCGTATGCTATCTTTCCCTCTGAATCAACATATATATAGTCTCCGAACTTATCTTTATCCGTCGTCTTTGTCGTTCCTTCTGTTTTGTATGCTATCTTCTTATTGTTTGTAGCATCAAAGTAGATATCGTCTTCGTTCTCATCAGTCTCATATAGGAGATCATAGGTGTATATGAACACATGCTTGAAGCGGACGTAATTGGCCTGATAATAATCCTCCATAAGCACAGACGATATCTTCGAGCCGTCAGCACCGAAAAGATAGTCGTTAAGATACGAAAGCTTTGCCTCGATAATATAAGCCTCGCGGAGCATCTTATAGTTGACGCCGAAATCGGCAAGTATCGAATTAAACTCGTTTTTTGAGCCGTTCGCATCTTGTTCTATAAGTGTTTTAAGCTCCTCGTCTATCTCCTCTATATACGACTTTGGAAGCTCAAGTCCGAGCTCATCGAACATACGGAGCGCCGCAAGATATTCCTTCGTATCCTCAAGCACCTCTTTGGAATAATAGTCGTTGTAGGTCTCGCCCGATGCCGACATATAGGTATCCCAAAAATCGTCCCTGAGCGCGCTTTGACCGAAATAAGCCGACGACGCAAGTCTTCCCTTCATTCTCGACAGAAAAAGCTTGTAAATATTTATCGACATTTCGGTATCGTCTATCTTCATAAATGTTTTACCGCTTGATGCGCAACCCAAAAGGGCTGTAAGCAGAAGCGCAAGACATAGCGCAAGCGCCAAAGCCTTTGCTAAGTTTTTTTTCATTTTTTCTGTATCCTTTCAAATATACGATGAGGATATTATACAACATCCTTATCAATTTGTCTACACATATCGCACAAGATTTGCTTTTTCTTTACATTTCGGCATTTTCGCTCTCTGCCGAAGCAAGCTCGATATACCTTGTAAAGAGAGAATACAGCAGCTCCGGAACATTTTCTCCGGAGTGCTTACGAAGTCTGAGATACGGTGTTTCCGCCATAGTGACGCTCAGTCTTCCTTTATATTCAAACGCAAGGTCTGACCAAACGCCGATATCAAGCTCCACTGGATATATCTTTATCTCGCTTCCGTCCTCGACCACAGAGCTTATCCTGCATTTTACCGCCGCCGATCGCACAAGCGCCACGGTGAGAAGATTTTGAGTCGCCGCGGGAATGTCGCCAAAGCGGTCTATCATCTCGTCGATGATATCCTCCTTGTCCTCAGGCGTTTCGATATTCGCTATCTTCTTATAAAGCTCCATTCTCTGCGAGGAGTAGGACACGTATTTTTCGGGAATATAGGCGTCGCATTTGAGCGATATAGTGCTTTCTATCTTCTCCTCTATCTTCTCTCCCCTCTCCTCAAGCACCGCTTCATTGAGCAACTTGATATAAAGGTCGTAGCCCACGGCATCGAGATGTCCGTGCTGTTCAGCGCCGAGAATGTTTCCAGCGCCTCTTATTTCAAGGTCGCGCAACGCTATCTTGAAGCCCGCGCCGAATTCGGCGTACTCTCTTATCGCCTCAAGACGTTTGGTGGCTATCTCGCTTACCGTCTTATCCTTGGGGAATGTAAAATAAGCATACGCACGGCGCGAGGAACGTCCCACACGGCCTCTTATCTGATGAAGCTGTGAGAGTCCGAGACGCTGAGCGTGCTCGACTATAAGCGTATTGGCGTTGGGAATATCGACTCCCGTCTCGATAATAGTGGTGGAGACAAGGATATCTATATTTCCGCTGAGCATATCCGCCCAGATATCCTCAAGCCTTTCCTTCTCCATCTTTCCGTGAGCCACGGTTATTCTTGCCTCGGGGATAGCCTTTGCGAGTCTTGCGGCGCAAGAGTCTATGCTTTCCACGAAGTTGTAAAGATAGAACACCTGTCCGCCGCGGCGAAGCTCTCTCTTTATAGCCTCAAGGATTATAAGCTCGTCGTGCTCAAGCACGTAGGTCTGCACAGGAAGTCGGTCGACAGGAGCTTCATCAAGCACCGATACGTCTCTGATACCTCCCATAGCCATATTGAGCGTTCTCGGGATAGGCGTCGCGCTGAGCGTCAGCACATCAACGTTGCCCGCTATCTGCTTGAGCTTCTCTTTCTGCGCCACTCCAAATCTCTGCTCCTCGTCGACGATAAGGAGACCAAGGTCCTTGAATTCTATATCCTTGGATATAAGTCTATGTGTGCCGATGATGATATCCACCTCGCCACGTTTGAGTTTCCTGAGCGTTTGCGCCTGCTGCTTCGGAGTTCTGAATCTCGATATCATATCGACGTTTACCGAAAATCCGCGGGTTCTGCTGCTCACCGTCTGATAATGCTGGAGCGCGAGTATCGTGGTGGGCACAAGTATCGCCACCTGCTTTCCGCCAAGCACCGCCTTGTACGCCGCGCGGAGTGCCACCTCGGTCTTACCAAAGCCAACATCTCCGCAAAGCAGTCTGTCCATAGGAACTGATGACATCATATCCTTTTTGATATCCTCGACAGCCTCAAGCTGTCCCGCTGTCTCGTCATATTCAAACGCCGCCTCGAAATCTCGCTGTAAGTCGTCGTCGGGCGGAAAGGCAAATCCGGGGCGTCTCATTCTCTCGGCGTAAAGCTGGATAAGCTCCTTCGCCATCTCCTTTACCGCCGCTTTTGCGCGACTCTTTGCTCTTACCCACTCTCCGCCTCCGAATTTCGAAAGCTTAACAAGTCCGTCGTCCGAGTGAGCTCCTATATATTTTGATATCATATCGAGCTTGTCGGTAGGCAAAAAAAGCCTGTCGCTGCCCGCGTATTTTATATTGATATAATCTCGGCTGACACCGTCTACCGTCAGATTTTCAATTCCCATATACTGACCGATACCGTGTATCTCGTGTACCACGAAATCGCCTACGTTAAGGTCGTTATAAGACATTATGCGCTCTGCCGCGCTCTTCTTTTTTCTTGAGGTCTTAAGCCTTCCCGAGCCCGAAAGTCCGCCGTCACGGCTGTCGGAATTGGTTGACAGCACTACTATTTTTGCCGAAGCAAGCTCGTATCCGCGTATCGACTGTCTCCACTTGACCATAACCGTCTTTTTGGGTAGATTTTCAACGGTAAACTCGCCAGTCTCTGCCTCAAGCATTGCCGAAAAGCCCTTGTCGCAGAGATATCCGCAAAGATTTTTTGCCGAATTCTCGTTCTCGCTCATAACGATAGCTCGATATCCCGTCTTTATATACCCCTCAAGGTCCTCGCAAAGCAGGTCGTAATTCTCGCTGTATGACACCATATGCTTTGTTCTGAACGTGAACATTGCGGCAAGCTTTTTGCCCGACATTCCCTGTCCAAAGGCGTCAAAATGCACGGTGGGATTTTTCTCTAAAAATATATCAAACGCCGACGCGGGCTTTGAATAATCGGTGTATTTCGGTGCTATCGTTCCGTTCTCAAGCAGCTCCTCAACAGTCTGAGCGAGATGCCACTCCGATGCCTTTAATCTATCGTAACAAGCAGATGTGTTTCTCATAAGCACACAGGTTACGCTTGAAAGATAGTCGATAAGAGAGGTGCGCTCGGGATATACGAGAGTAAAATATTTATCGACGAAATTGATATCGAGTCCGCCGTCTATCGCCGCTATCTCGCCCGTCATCTCGGAGCAGGCTCTTTCGTCGTTGCTCTTTTTGAACTGCGCCGCGACGGCATCGCGGAGCTTCTTCTTCGTCTCACCGTCAATAAGTATCTCACGCGCGGGTATCAGCTCGGCAGAATCAAGCGCCACCGTCATTCTCTGTGTCTCGGCGTCAAAAAGCTCCATTCGGTCTATCTCGTCGCCGAAAAGCTCTATTCTCAGAGGATATGAGCCAATTAACTGCTTTCCGTTTATATCCACAAATCTTGCCGACGGAGGATATATGTCTATTATTCCGCCTCTGACGGCAAACTGCCCCGCCGCATCGACAAGCTCAGCGCGCACGTATCCTGAGGACAGAAGCTTTTCAGCAAATTCCGCCGTATCTATGCTCGTCTTGTCATATTCTATCTTCATCATAGACGATATAAATCTTTCGGGTGGTATAGTATAACTGAGCGCCGCGTCGGGCGTCGTAACCACAACGTCTATCTCGCCGCAAAGTATCGCCGACAAGACTTTAAGCCTCTCATGCTCATACTCATGGGAGGCGATAATGTTATAAAAATTCAGATCTCTTGTGATGAAAAACTCGGCGCGAAGCCCAAATCTTCTCAGAAGATTTACAAGCCTCACACATTCCTTTTCCTCGGGACAGACAAGCAGCACGGGGTGCTTCCCCTTCGCAACTTTTGCGATATCCTCGGATAACGCAGCGTAAATAGCGTCAAGCGCGCCCTCACAAAGCCCCGCCGCGGCTATCGGCAGAGGATTTTTCGCCACTCGCTGTTCGACGATAGCACGAAGCAAATGCTTGTATTCTCCGTCCGTCCTTATACAATCAGTTAGTATATTCACTTTAATTCTCCAAGTAAAACTTAGTAAAACTCAGTAAGACTTATTTCTTTGCTCCGTTGCAGACCTGCATAGCTCCGTCAACGTCGCCCGCAAGTATCTTCTCAAGTCCGTCGCAGATGACCAAAAAGCTGTCAAAAAGCTTTTTCTTGTCTTCCTCGCCAAACTCCGAGAGTACCCACGAAGCAAGGTCATAATCGGGGTGCGGCTTCTGTCCAACGCCTACCTTTATTCTGGGGAAGGCATCGCTTCCGAGATGATTTATAATGCTTTTCATTCCGTTCTGTCCGCCGTCGCTTCCCTTTCTTCTCACGCGAAGCCTTGCAACCTCAAGGTTTACGTCGTCGCAGATGACTATTATATTTTCGGGAGCTATCTTGTAAAATTTTGCCGCCTGTGCGACCGCCTCGCCCGAATTATTCATAAAGGTCTGCGGCTTCATAAGAAGAACGCTCTTACCCGCAATAGTAGCCTCTCCGCAGAGCGCCTTGAATTTCGCTCTGTCTATCCTTGCGGAATATTTCTGTGCAATGTAATCCATTGTAAGAAAGCCCGCGTTGTGTCTTGTTGTGAAGTATTTATCTCCCGGATTTCCAAGTCCCACAACGATATGAGATATCGGCTCGCGCTTGGCGTTTCCCTCAGACGATATTTTTTTAAAAAGCTCGAATATGTCAGCCATTCTATTCCTCAATTTTCGGTAAGTTTTATAAGACGATAAAGCGGAGCTGCACGCTCCGCCGAGTTTTCTCTATTTCTCTTACAATTATATTATATATTCACTCAAAAATCAATAATTTCTGTCGATTTTGCCATTTGTTAACAAAAAATTTACATCGTCGCTTGAGGTTTTTTGCTGTCGGCTATGGTGTTTTTAATAGATATGTGGTATAATTGTCTGTGCTATTGACGTCTCCAACGTTCGATAGCCCCTAAAGTTGTTAAAAATTTATATTTATTGGAGGTATCTACCAATGGCAAAGAAATATTGCTATCTCTTTTCCGAAGGCGACGCAAGCATGCGTGAGCTTCTCGGCGGTAAGGGTGCTAACCTTGCAGAGATGACCAAGATCGGTCTTCCTGTTCCTCAGGGCTTTACCATCTCTACCGAAGCTTGTACTCAGTATTACGAGGACGGCAAACAGATCAATCCCGAAATCATGGCTGAGATCATGGATTACATCGTAAAGATGGAGGGCGTTACAGGTAAGAAGTTCGGTGACAAGGAGAATCCCCTTCTCGTTTCTGTTCGTTCCGGCGCTCGCGCATCCATGCCCGGTATGATGGACACAATACTCAATCTCGGTCTTAACGAGGACGTTGTTGAAGTAATGGCTAAGAAGTCCGGCAATGCTCGTTGGGCTTACGACTGTTACAGAAGATTTA
This sequence comes from Eubacteriales bacterium, assembly GCA_045602205.1. Classification (GTDB taxonomy): domain Bacteria; phylum Bacillota; class Clostridia; order Oscillospirales; family CAG-272; genus HGM12713. Next base: position 674 of record JAZSBF010000085.1, on the reverse strand, counting down.
TCCAGATGTACTCCGACGTCGTTATGGAAGTTGGAAAGAAGTACTTCGAGGAGCTTATCGATGAGATGAAGAAGGTAAAGGGCGTTGTTTACGACGTTGATCTTACCGCTGACGATCTTAAGGAGCTCGCAGAACAGTTCAAAGCTGAATACAAGGCTAAGATCGGTTCTGACTTCCCCTCCGATCCTAAGGAGCAGCTCATCGGCGCTGTTAAGGCAGTATTCCGTTCATGGGACAACCCCCGTGCTAACGTTTACCGCCGTGACAACGATATTCCTTACAGCTGGGGTACCGCTGTAAACGTACAGGCAATGGCATTCGGTAACATGGGCGACAACTGTGGTACCGGCGTTGCATTCACCCGCGATCCCGCTACCGGCGAGAAGAAGCTCATGGGTGAGTTCCTTACCAACGCACAGGGTGAGGACGTTGTTGCAGGTGTTCGTACTCCTATGCCTATCGCTCAGATGGCAGAAAAGTTCCCCGCAGCTTTCGAGCAGTTCGTAAAGGTTTGCGAGATCCTCGAGAACCATTACCACGACATGCAGGATATGGAGTTCACCATTGAGAACGAAAAGCTCTACATGCTCCAGACCAGAAACGGTAAGAGAACCGCACAGGCTGCTCTCCAGATCGCTGTTGACCTCGTTGCAGAGGGCCACAAGACCGAGCAG
>JAZSBF010000084.1:0-46342 GCA_045602205.1 Eubacteriales bacterium | reverse complement strand
TGGATCACTCGGAACTGCAACGCTCTTCGCCCTCGGCGTATCACCATATATTAACTCGTCAATTATAATTCAGCTTCTCGGTATCGTTTTCCCGAAGCTCGGTGAGCTTGCAAAGAACGATAAAGAGAAGATGAACCTGATAACAAGAATAACAACTGTTATTCTCGCTATCATCACAGCTATCGGTTACTACTTCCTTCTTAAGAATAACGGCGCTCTTACGAACGCTGCTACTAAGGAAGACAGTTCTATGTACTGGTTCTACGGAATCGTAATCGTAGCTTGCTACGTTGCAGGCGCATCAATGATTATGTGGCTTGCAGACAGAATCAATGAAAGAGGTATCGGTAACGGTATTTCGATGATACTCTTCGCAAATATCGTATCCTCTCTTCCTTCTCTTATTTACAACCTCGTAAGCCTTGTAATTTCCACCTTCCAGTATAGCGAGAAGGCTTGGCTTTACGGTATCATCTCCACTCTCTTCGCACTTGCGCTCATCGCGACCCTTATCGCGCTCGTAGTATTCGTTGTTTGGGTAACGGACTCCGAGAGAAGAATCCCCGTTCAGTACGCAAAGAGAGTTGTCGGCAGAAAGATGTACGGCGGACAGAACACCAATTTGCCTCTCAAGGTAAATATGGCCGGAGTTATGCCTATAATCTTTGCAAGCTCGATAGTTTCTTTGCCCTCGATGATAGCAGGATTTATGAGTCCGAATGGCTTTACCAGATTTATTGAAAAATGGTTTAGCGTAACTACATGGCCCTATCTTATAGTGTATACTATCCTTATGTTCGCGTTTGCGTATTTCTACGTGGCTATCTCGTTTAATCCCGTAGGGGTTGCAAACAACATCAAGAATAACGGCGGAGCTATTCCCGGAATTCGTTCCGGCAGACCCACCATAGTGTACATCAAGAAGATCCTTAACAGAATCACGCTTCTCGGCGCAATTATTATCGCGTTTATCGCATGCTTCCCGATGCTCATTACTATCATTGATAATATGATCACTCCCGGTAGCGTGAGATTTGCGGCTCTTTCCTTCGGTGGTTCTTCTTTGATCATCGTTGTCGGAGTTGCGCTTGAAACTGTGCGTGAGCTTGAGGCTCAGATGTCGCTTAGAAACTATAAGGGCTTCCTTGACTGATCCTGACTTGGAGGAACAGTGATGAAATTGATTTTATTGGGTGCTCCCGGAGCAGGTAAAGGAACTCAGTCAACAAAAATTTCACAAAAGTGGAACATTCCCGCGGTATCTACCGGAGAAATGCTTCGTGCCGCTGTAAAAGAGGGCACGAAGCAGGGAATTTCCGCAAAAGCATATATGGATGCAGGTAAACTTGTTCCCGATGAGCTCGTCATTGGAATTATCAAGGATTATCTCGCATCTGATAAATGTAAAAACGGATTTATACTCGACGGATTTCCCAGATCGATACCTCAGGCAGAGGCGCTTGATCAGATGGGAGTTGAGATCGATGCAGTCCTCAGTATAGAGGTCGAGGATGAAAAGATCATCGAAAGAATGAGCGGACGCAGAATCTGCTCGTCCTGCGGAGCATCTTACCACGTTGTTTATAATCCGCCCAAATCGGCAGATGTCTGTGATGCTTGTGGATCGTCTCTCTATATCAGAGACGATGACGCAGCCGAAACAGTTATCAATCGTCTTAACACTTATCACGAAATAACCGAGCCACTTAAAGAATTTTATGGAAACAAGGGAATTCTTGTGTGCGCTAAGGGAATGGAGCGTGTGGAGGATACCACCGCGAACGTGTTTAAGGCACTTGAAAAGTTTGAGGCATAAGCATGATTCAACTTAAAAATTCCGCTCAGATTTCAGCAATGAAGGAAGCAGGAAGGATCACGGGCGAAGCACTACTGCTCGCACGCGAGCATGTTCGGGAAGGAATCAGCACTAAAGCGCTTGATACTCTTATAAGAGAGTATATAGAGCGTTGCGGAGCTAAACCGTCCTTCCTCGGATATGGCGGCTTCCCCGCATCCGCTTGCATCAGTATAAACGATGAGGTCATTCATGGAATACCCTCTGAAAAGAGGATTTTGCGCGAAGGAGATATCGTTAAGATAGATGTGGGAGCTTTTTATGGCGGATTCCACGGAGACAGCGCAAGAACTATTCCTGTCGGAAAGGTCAGCGACGAGGCAATGAAGCTTATCGAGGTAACGAGAAACAGCTTTTTTGCGGGCGTTGATATGCTTAAGACGGGAAATAGAATAGGCGATGTTGGAAGCGCTATTCAGAATTGCGTTGAAAAGGAAGGATTTTCGGTAGTACGCCGTTATATCGGTCACGGAGTGGGGCGAGCGCTTCACGAACAGCCCGACGTTCCCAATTACGGAACTGCGGGAAGAGGTACGAGACTGTGCGCGGGAATGACATTGGCGATAGAGCCTATGGTCAATACAGGTACCGAGGACGTTTATGAACTGCCTGACGGCTGGACGGTTAAAACCGCTGATAAGGGGCTGTCGGCACATTATGAAAATACAGTCGCGCTTACAAGTGAAGGCGTTATAATAACAACGCTTATCGATAAGGACTGGTAAGGTTGATATCACAGAATTTACAGCAGAGGAGGGATTGTTCTGCCAAAGGATGATGTAATAGAGTTTGAGGGTACGGTCGTTGAGGCACTGCCTAACGCAACCTTCAAGGTAAAGCTTCCTAACGAGCACATAGTAACAGCTCATATATCCGGGAAGCTCAGAATGAATTATATCAGAATATTGCCCGGTGATAAGGTTACTGTTGAGGTGTCGGTATACGACCTTAACAAAGGCCGCATAACCTGGCGAGCAAAGTAAGTTAAACGGATAACAAATTAAGAAAGGTATGGTATAATAGAATGAAGGTTAAACCATCCGTTAAGAAGATTTGCGATAAGTGCAAAATCATAAAAAGAAAAGGCAAAATAATGGTTATCTGCGAGAACCCCAAGCACAAGCAGAGACAGGGTTGATTGTCTTAAAATTTAACAGAAAGGTAAATAAACAGAATGGCTCGTATAGCTGGTGTTGATATTCCTAACAACAAGCGAGTTGAGATAGCGCTTACCTATATCTACGGAATAGGCAGAAAGAGCTCTAACGATATTCTCGCAAAAACAGGTATAAATCCTGATACACGTGCAAAAGATCTCACCGAAGAAGAGATCGCAAAGCTCCGTGATGTAATTGAAAACAACTACACCGTTGAGGGTGACCTTCGTCGTGAGGTAGCTCTTAACATCAAGAGAATGGTAGAGATCAACTGCTATCGCGGAATCAGACACAGAAAAGGTCTTCCTGTAAGAGGACAGAGAACAAAGACAAATGCAAGAACCAGAAAAGGTCCTGCAAAGACGATAGCAAACAAGAAGAAGTAAAGGAGAGGCATGACAGATGGCTAAAGTTGCAGCAAAGAAAGTTGTCAAGAGACGCCGCGAGAGAAAGAACATTGAAAAAGGCGCGGTTCACATCAGTGCAACTTTCAATAACACAATCATCACAATCACCGACGTTGCCGGAAACGCTATTTCTTGGGCATCGGCAGGCGAACTCGGATTCAAAGGCTCCAGAAAGTCAACTCCGTATGCAGCTCAGACAGCTTCTGAGACAGCTGCGAAGGCAGCTATGGAACACGGACTTAAGTCTGTTGAAGTATACGTAAAGGGCCCCGGATCGGGACGTGAGTCCGCAATCCGCGCACTTGAGACCGCAGGACTTCAGATCACAATGATCAAAGACGTAACTCCCGTTCCTCATAACGGATGCAGACCGCCTAAGCGCAGACGCGTTTAATTAATAACAGGAGGTAAAGAAAATGGCAAGATATACAGGACCTGCTTGTAAGCTTTGCCGCAGAGAAGGCACAAAGCTCTTCCTTAAGGGAGAAAGATGTACTTCCGGCAAGTGCGCAATTGACCGCAGAGCAACAGCTCCCGGACAGCACGGCGCAGCAAATAAGAAGCAGAGAGAATATGGAATGCAGCTTCGTGAGAAGCAGAAGGCAAAGAGATACTACGGTGTTCTTGAGAAGCAGTTCAAGAACTACTTCGTAGAGGCAGCACGTAAGGACGGAATGACAGGTGAGAACCTTCTCAAGCTTATTGAGCGCCGTCTTGATAACGTGGTTTACAGAATGGGTATGGCAGAGAGCCGCAAGGAAGCTCGTCAGCTCGTTCTTCATGAGCACTTCACACTCAACGGTAAGAAGGTAAATATCCCTTCCATTATTGTAAGTGCGGGTGATGTAGTAGCTGTTAAGGAGAATTTCCGCGGTTCTGCAAAGTGCAAGAGCCTTGCTGAAGCTCTTCAGACAAAGACTGCACCCAAGTGGCTTGACGTTGATAAGACCAACCTCAGTGCAAAGGTTGTTGCTCTCCCCGAGAGAGATGACGTTGATTTCGATTTCAACGAGCAGCTTATCGTCGAGCATTATTCCAAGTAATTTCCAATCTTTATTCGGAGAACCGTATAAGGAAGCACTGCGTTTAAACACAAAAAAGTTTGTAACACACAATATTTTTAGGAGGGTTTATTTGGAATGATAGAGATAGAAAAGCCCAATATAACAACTGTTAACCTTAGCGAAGACGGTACAAGTGGCAAGTTTATCGTTGAACCTCTTGAGAGAGGATTTGGAATAACTCTTGGTAACTCGTTGCGCAGAATAATGCTCAGCTCGTTGCCCGGATACGCTGTTACCAATATAAAGATCGACGGCGTTCTTCATGAGTTTTCCACTATCCCCGGTGTAAGAGAGGATGTAACCGAGATCGTGCTCAATGTTAAGGGTATTATAGCAAAGATTCACGGCAATGCGCCCAAGACCGTTATAATAGATGTTGTAGGCGAGCAGGAGGTTACTGCCGGTGATATAAAGCAGGATTCTGATATTGAAATTCTCAATCCCGCGCACCATATAGCAACCGTCGCTGAAGGCGAGAGACTCTATATGGAGCTTACATTCGACCACGGCAGAGGATATGTTTCGCAGGATCGCAATAAGCAGCTTCACGCTCAGATGCTTGGAGCAAATATTTCTGCACCTATCGGAACTATATATACCGATTCGATCTACACACCTGTTTACAATGTCAGCTACACAGTTGAGAATACTCGTGTAGGAAATATAACAGATTTCGACAAGCTGACACTTGAAGTTCTTACAAACGGAACAATTTCGGCTAAGGAAGCGATTTCGTTCGGCGCCAAGATTCTCAACGAGCATCTCAACTTGTTTGTTGATTTGTCGGATGAAGCAAAGAACGTAGAGATCATGGTCGAAAGAGAAGAGACCATCAAGGAAAAGGTTCTTGAGATGACCATTGAGGAGCTTGACATGTCTGTAAGAAGCTTCAACTGCTTGAAGCGTGCAGGCATTGACACAGTGGAAGATCTGACAAACCGTACTGAGGAGGATATGATCAAAGTCCGTAACCTTGGTAAGAAGTCGCTTGAAGAAGTTATACAGAAACTGCATTCTTTGGGTCTTGAACTCAGAAAAGAAGAGGACTGAGCAAATAGCGCTCATTGAGACTAAGAATGTATCTTAATTAGATTGAAAAACCGTAGAAGGAGGGAAAACGACAATGCCCGGAACAAGAAAACTCGGCAGACCTACTGCGCATAGAAATGCTATGCTTCGCGGTATGGTTACATTGTTGCTCGAGAACGGACAGGTAGAGACAACTCTCACCAGAGCAAAGGAAGTTCGTTCTGTTGCAGAAAAAATGATTACTCTTGGCAAGAAGAACACTCTTGCCAGCCGTCGTGCGGCTCTCGCATACATTACAAAGGAGGACGTTGTAAAGAAAGTATTCAACGAACTCGCTCCCTTGTATGAAAACCGCAACGGTGGATATACACAGATATTCAAGCTCGGCGCTCGTAGAGGCGACGGTGCTGAAATGGCAATTGTTAAGCTTATCGACTACAAGAAGACAACTGAAGACGATAAGAAGGACAAGAAGAAGGATAAAAAAGTAGAGGCTGCACCTCTCGAGAAATAATCTTTCTTGGGTCAAAGAGAGCTCGTACGAGATCTCAAGAATATCATATACAAAACTCGGCAGAAGAAAACTTCTGCCGAGTTTTGTGATATAGAAGCTGATTTTGAGCAAAAAAAGATCACCGATCATACGTCAAGAGGCGTACGAGGGGTGATCTTTTCTTTTTTGGATTATTTTTTTCGCATTTGTGCGATCTTGTCGGCGTTTGGGGTCACGTATGCGGTATAGTTCGTATGGTATATCACAAGACCGGGTTTTGCGCCCGCAGGTTTTTTGATATTCTTCGCAAAGGTATAGTCTACCGCAATATTTTGCCCTTCGGCTTTCGAATGGAACGCGGCTATTTCCGCCGCTTGTGTAAAGTCGCGGTCAGAGGGCTCGTTGCCGTCGGTTATAAGCAACACGTGTGAGCCCGGGGTGTTCTTTGCGTGAAACCAATAGTCGAATTTTTTTGCGAGCTTGTGAGTGATGTGTTCGTTTTGCGCGTTGTTTTTTCCGCAAAGCACTGTCATACCGTCGTCGGTGAGAAATTGCATATACGAGAGCGCGTGACGGTTTTTCTTATCTCTATCGTTATATCCCTTGAGCTTGGAAGCATATCCCGCACGATAAAGCTCATCGCGTATTTCGGCAAGGTCTGTGGGAGTCTCGGCTCTTGTAAGCGCGTCAAAGACCGTGTATATATAATTGAGCTCCTCTTTACCGAGTTGTATCTGCTTTGTAAGCTCGGCTTTCGCAGTCTTGCTTTTGTTGTATTTTTTATAGTATTTCTGAGCGTTTGCCGAGGGGGTAAGACGGGAGTCAAGCTCTATTTTGAGAGTCTTGAAATTGCCGTCGTCGTCCATCGACTCATAGTCCTCAAGCTCGGCAAATCTGTCGCCTCTTGAAAGACGGTAAATATTCGCGGTTATGAGATCGCCGTATTTTTTGTATACGATAGCTTTTTCGCAGTCTCCGAGCTCAGCGGTCTGAATATCCAGCTTCTTTCTTATTCTCGTTTCGGCGTTAGTGAGAAGTCTCAGTATATCCGAGGCTCTTTGACGTACTCTGAGCTCTTTGTCTCGGGTGTCAAAGAAAATGTCGAGCATTTGTCCCGCGGAGTCAAAAGATTTAGCTTCAAGTGAGGTGTAATGCGACAGCGATATAAATGAATATTCTACGGGCTTTCCGTTGTCATATACAACGGTGGGCTCAAAAGCTTCGCTTTTTATCGTATCCGTGAGCGCAAAAAATTCCTTTTTTAGGGCCGAGGGTTGACAGTCGCGCAAAGGCGTGTCGGATCTTCCGCTCGCTCTGAATATCGTCTCTCTTGCCACGACGGGAGAGAGTCCCGAAAAGGTCTTGACAAGGAATTTATCGCCCTCAAGCCCAAGTGGCGCTGAGGCGAGTATCTCATCAAATTTTTGCTCATCGACGCCCAAAGGGGAAATTTTGCCACCCAAAGAGGGCAGAGAGTAAACACCGCCCGAGAGGAGCTGACGCGCCGAATCGAGAGAAAAATCCGCTGTTTTCAGCGCCGATATTATTTTTTTGTTTTCGTCGGCAAAAATGAGATTGCTGTATTTTCCCATAAGCTCGGCAATAAGAAAACGAGTGCAGTCAAATCCCATTTCGTCACGGGTATGAAATTCAAGAAACGCTATTCTGTCAAAATCAGCTTGAGTGACAGATACAAGCTTCGCGCCCTGAAGATATTTTCTGAGAAGCATACAGAACATAGGCGGATTTTGAGGGTTTTCCTTTGGTATAGAAGAAAATCCTATCCTTGGATTGTTAGAGCCCGCGTTTATAAGAAGGCGCTTTCCGCCGTCAAGACTGCGCATTTGAAGAATGATCTCGTCCTTTTCGGGCTGATATACCTTCTCGATACGCGCACCAAGCGCAAGTCTTTTTATTTCACTGAGCGTACAGGCAAGCATACCTGCGTCGAACGCCATAGTCAGTTCTCCTTTCGGTTTGATATTATGGGAGCTTCTTTAAAAGAAGCTCCCATAATATGTGGTTAAGATCAACCAAATATAATTTTATCAACGTCTGCAAGCGAGTCGAATATGAAGTCGGGGCGATCAGCTTCGGCAGCCGCTTCAACGTCGCGCATCTGAGTCTCGCCTGTGAGCACGAGAATCGAGGTAACTCCAAACCTCTTTCCAAGCGCGATATCTGTCATAAGTCTGTCGCCGAAAATGCACATTTCGGAAGGATCGAAGCCCGTAGCCTCGCTTATCATCTCGATAGTTTCCTTATAAGGCTTTCCAAAGTAGGTGGGAACTACGTCGGTAGATGTGGTTACAAGAGCTGCGATAGCGCCGCTGTCGGGGATAAATCCGTTCTCGGTGGGACAGTTCTTGTCGGGGTGGGTGGAGAGATATTCTGCTCCGCCTCTTATAAGACGGCAAGCGTTATCAAGCTTTTCGTAGGTGAGAGAGGTATCGAAGCTTGTAACAACGATATCAGCGCTCTCCTCGTTGCCCTTCAGCATAGGGATGCCGCTTTCTTCAAAATTCTTTACAAGCTCATCTGTGCCGACAAGGTATACCGTCTTTCCCGCGCGGTGACGCTTGAGAAATTCTATCGTAACGTCTCCCGAGGTCATTATCTCGCCCTCGCGCGCATCAAAACCGAGGCGGTTGAGCTTTTTGATGTAGAAATCAGGGGTGTGAGACGCGTTGTTCGTAAAGAAAAGCACGTTCTTGTCGTTCTTGTGAAGATTTTCGATAAACTTTATCGCAAAATCAAAGGGGCAGTTTCCGAGATAGATAGTTCCGTCCATATCGAAAACAAACAATTTTTTCTTTTTCAAAATTGAGGTATCGGGATTTGTAAAGTTCATAATATCAGTCCTTTTTTTAAAATATTTTAAATGATAAGGTAATTATAACATATTCTTGATTTTTTTTCAAGAGAGTGATATAATATATAAGATATATTTTTTAAAAATTTTTAACGATAGTTTGAAAGAAAGGAATTACCTTTATGAGAACAGTTATAGGAATAGACGTTGGAGGAAGCACAACAAAGATAGTTGCGCTTAAAAAATATGAGGATGGGCGTTCAGAGCTTGTCGAGCCTCAATTTGTGAGAGCGACAGACGCTATCACCTCTGTATACGGAGCATTCGGAAAATTCACGATGCAGAACGGTATCGGTCTTGGAGATATAAATCAGGTGCTTATGACGGGAGTCGGAGCGTCGTTTATAGACAAGCCCATATACTCGCTCACCTGCAAGACGGTATCCGAGTTTGATTCTATCGGACTTGGCGGACTCTATCTTTCGGGGCTTGACGAGGCGATAGTTGTCAGTATGGGCACGGGAACGGCGTTCGTGCACGCAAAGAAGACAGCAAACGGAACTGAGACTAAATATCTCGGCGGTACGGGAGTTGGCGGCGGAACGCTTCTCGGACTTTCAAAGAAGATGCTTGGCGTTGATACTGTCGAGCATATCGAGGATATGTGCCAATACGGAGATCTTTCAAATGTGGACCTTCGCATAAAGGATATTTCGGGGGATAAGACCTTTCAGATAAACGAGGAGTTTACCGCGTCTAACTTTGGAAAGCTGTCGGATATCGCCACAAAGAACGATATAGCTCTCGGAATAGTGAATATGGTGGCAGAAACGATCGCAATGCTTGGCGTTTTTGCGGCTCGCAATTACAACATAAAGAACGTTGTTCTGACGGGAAATCTTGCTAACATAGAAGCAGTAACACGTGTGTTTGCTATCCTTGAGGAGAATTTTGACGTAAGGTTTATAGTTCCCAAAAACGCGCAGTACGCAACCGTTATCGGAGTAGCGCTCTGTGACGACGAGAATGCGTGAGAATGGCGAAAGCTATTGACATATAAGGCTTTTGGTGATATAATAAATATTTAGAATTACATTAATAAACGTAAAGAAAGGTTAGGCTTTTAATCTATGCAGTGGACATCACTTAACGACTTGCGCGAAAAGTATTTATCTTTTTTTGAGTCAAAGGGACACTTGAGACTCCCCTCTTTTCCGCTTGTGCCGATCAATGACAAATCTCTTCTTCTTATAAACTCGGGAATGGCTCCCATGAAAAAGTATTTTACAGGAGAGGAGATCCCTCCCCGCAACCGTGTAACTACCTGCCAGAAGTGTATTCGTACACCCGACCTTGAGCGAGTTGGACACACCGCTCGTCACGGCACGTATTTTGAAATGCTCGGAAACTTTTCGTTTGGAGATTATTTCAAGGATGAGGCTATTCCGTGGGCGTGGGAATTTCTTACCGAATGGCTCGAGATCCCCGCAGAGCTTCTCTGGCCCTCTATCTACGAGAATGACGAGGAAGCCTTTGAGATATGGAACAAGAAGATAGGTGTTCCCGCCGAGAGAATAGTGAGACTCGGCAAGGCAGATAACTTCTGGGAGCACGGCTCTGGCCCCTGCGGACCTTGCTCTGAGATATATTTTGACCGCGGAGAAAAATACGGCTGCGGATCTCCCGATTGTAAGCCGGGATGCGACTGCGACAGATTTATGGAGATCTGGAACAACGTTTTCTCTCAGTTCAACAACGATGGAAACGGCAATTACACAGAGCTTACTCAGAAGAATATAGATACGGGTATGGGGCTTGAGAGACTTGCTTGCGTTATGCAGGGAGTGGACAACCTCTTTGAAGTCGATACCGTAAGAAAGATACTTAACACGGTTTGCTCGATAGCGGACAAGGAGTACGGCGTTGACGCAAAGAACGACGTTTCTATCCGTGTTGTTACCGACCACATCAGAAGCGCTACCTTTATGATATGCGACGGCGTTATTCCTTCCAACGAGGGCAGAGGCTACGTTCTTCGCAGAATTTTGCGCAGAGCTTGCCGTCACGGAAAGCTCCTCGGTATAAACAGAGCCTTCCTTGCAGAGCTTTGCGAGGTGGTTATCGGCGAGAATATTTCCGCATATCCCGAGCTTGGCGAAAAGAAAAATTATATCATTAAGGTAATAGAGAACGAGGAGACCAGATTCGATGCTACCATCGATGCGGGACTGAATATCCTTTCGAGTATTATCCGTGAGGCGACAGCCGCAAATAAGACTGTCATCGACGGTGAGGACGTATTCAAGCTTTACGATACCTTTGGATTCCCGATAGACCTTACACGTGAGATAGTTGCGGAAAATAATCTCAATATCGACGAGGATACATTTACGGCGCTTATGACGGCTCAGAAGGAAAGAGCAAGAGCGGCAAGAGGAAATATCGGCGGTTGGGACGAGACCTCAAAGCAGATGCTTGCAGACCTTCCCAAGACCGAATTCGTTGGCTACGGCGCGTTTGAGTCCGACGCAAAGGTTCTCGCTATAATTATCGAGGATGAGGACGGAGCGCGCTCTGTCGAGACTGTCAGCGAGGGCGAATTTACAGTAGTTCTTGACAAAACTCCCTTCTACGGAGAGGGCGGCGGACAGGTAGGAGACACAGGTCTTATAAGCGCTGAAAATCTTTTGATAAATGTAATTGACACAAAGAAAAACGACGGAGTTTATCTCCATATTTGCTCACTCGCAAACGGAACTCTTAAGGTTGGAGACAGCGTTAAGGCTGTACTTGACGAGGTAAGACGTAAAGCTATTATGAGAGCGCATTCGTCCTGCCACTTGCTTCAGGCGGCGCTTCGCAAGGTGCTTGGCAACCACGTTGAGCAGGCAGGCTCTTATGTTGACAACGACCACGTTCGCTTTGACTTTACTCACTTTGCGGCTATGACCAAGGAGGAGCTCGCTTCGGTCGAGGCTCTTGTTAACTCTTATATACTCTTTGGCGAGAATGTTTCTATGAAAGAGATGGAACTTGACGAGGCTAAGAAGCTTGGAGCTATGGCTCTGTTTGGAGAGAAATACGGAAAGATCGTACGCGTTGTAAAGATGGGTGACTTCTCTGTTGAATTCTGCGGAGGAACACACCTTGACAATACTGCAAAAATAGGTCTTTTCAAGATAGTATCGGAATCCTCTGTTGCGGCAGGCGTCAGAAGAGTAGAGGCGAAGACAGGTCTTGGAGTGCTTTCTATAATCGCGGATCAGCAGAAGCTTATAGCTGACACGGCGGCAGAGCTTAAGGCTCAGAATCCCTCTGACATCGCAAAGCGAGCATCTATTGTACGTGAGGAGCTTCACGCGGCTAAGGGCGAGATAGACGCTCTTAACTCTAAGCTCGCGGCTTCTAAGCTTGGAGATATTCTTGCGGGGGCGGTACAGATCGGCGGAGTCCGTCTGGTCTCTGCAAAGCTTGACGATATGCAGCTTGACGCGGCTCGTACTCTTGCTGACGAGCTTAAGGCAAACAATTCCGATATCGTAGCGGTCCTTGCCGTAAACGCAAACGGAAAGCTTAACTTTATAGCTGTGGCAGGCAAGGATGCTGTTTCGGCAGGCGCTCACGCAGGCAAGCTTGTAGGCGCAGTTGCGGCTGTGACAGGCGGAAAGGGCGGCGGACGTCCTGACAATGCTATGGCGGGCGGAAGCGACGTATCTAAGATATCAGATGCGCTTGAGCTTGCAAAAACAACGCTTGAGGGTATGATAAAATAATCTAATATAGTCTTAATGAGACTGTTTCAAATGTAATTTTGAGACAGTCTCGTTTTTTCATAGATGTCGCTATCTAAATAAAATCAAAGCCAATAAGCCATACTATCAGAAGAGGTGATGTTATGAAAAAAAGGGCAGATAAGGCTTTTATCGCAGGGTGCGCCGCACTTGTCGCGGCTCTTGGTATTTCGGTTCTGGTTCGAGAGCATAAAAGCTTTTCGGAGGATGAAAACAGAGTGCTGAACGGATTTCCGAAAATATCGGCAGAGAGTATTTTGGACGGCGATTTCTCGTATCGACTTGGTAGATTTTACGAGGACCAATTCCCCCTCAGAAGATATTTTACTTCGTTTAAGGCACTTAGCGAACGTGCTATGATGAGGGGAGAGAATAACGGCATCATTTTTGGCGCGGATGGATATCTCATAAAAGCTCACAGATATGAGGATAACTCTCTTTATACCGAAAATCTCGCTGCAATAGAGGATTTTTGCCAAAAATACGGGTCGGAGGGAATAAAAACAGAGGTCTTTTTCGCTCCGCGAGGTATCGACGTGCTAAAGGATAAAGTGCCCGGTATCTATTCAAATTCCGAAGACAGATCGCTGTGGGAGATGGCACACAGAGAGATACCCGAGATTCTTGTCGCCAATTCCGAGATAGAGAAGTCGGCGGAGAGGGGAGGATACGTCTTTTACAGAAACGACCATCATTGGACGCCTCTTGGGGCATATGAGGGCTATAAAAAAATAATCTCACGCTTTGGCGATGAGGCAGAGGAACTATCGAGCTTTGAGTATGAAAGTGTAAGCCGCGAGTTTTTCGGCTCTGTATGGTCGGAATCCGGTATTTCAGGCGGGGTAGCCGACGAGCTTTTTATACTTCGCGGAAAAGGGGAATATTCGGTAGTAAATTACGATACAGACGAGCTCTGCGACAGCCTTTATTTTATGGAAAAGGCGTTGACAAAGGATAAATACGGGGTCTTTTTGGGGGGTAATTTTGGGCATATAGGAATATACGGAGAGGGTGAGCGCGATACGCTTGTGATAATAAAAGACAGCTTCGCAAATTGTCTTGTGCCGTTTTTGGCGTGTCATTTTAATATCGAGATGTACGACCTTCGCTATTTTGAGGGAAGGATAGGAGAGGAAATAGAGCGCGCGAAGGCAGATAAGATATTGATAATTTACGGAATAGATACCGTCGTTACCGACGCTTCCTTAAAGCTTCTCGGACGTTAGAGGGGGATTTTTGCTTCAGCGAGAGAATTCCTGACGCTACAAGCATAGCACCGAATATTTTTCTGAGCAGTGTTTGCGGAATGCGCGAGGAGAGCAGAGATCCAAAGAGTCCGCCAAAAAGCCCGAATATTATCATAGTAATAACGGCAGACGTATATATGACGCGCCGTGTAAGGTGAATGCAGACCGCGCTTCCCGATGAAAAAAGGAAGAAGAGAAGATTTATCCCTTGCGCTGTGAGCTGAGGAGTGTCGGTGAAAATATTGAGAAAGACCACGAAAAGTCCGCCGCCTCCAACTCCCATTCCGGAAAGCAGAGCGATAAAAAAAGACGCTATAACTGTAAATATCAAAATATATCCTCCTATTTCATCATAAGTGTTATTCCCGAATAGATAACGAGAGCCGCAAACAGCTTTTTGAGAAAGCCTGTGTTGATCTTTCCAAGTATAGCGCCGCCCGCAAGTCCCCCGAGGATCGCGGGGAGTATATAAACTCCAAGCCCCGAAACCGATAGATTTCCCGCTCTTGCGTAAAGAATACAGGAGAGCGCGGAGATAGGAAGCATAACGCATAGCGCGTTAGCGAATATGTCGCGAGTGTCGCAATCGATCTCGCCAAGCTTATATCTTAAGGCGTAAACAATGATTATTCCGCCTCCCGCTCCCAAAAGACCGTTGGCAAGTCCCGACAAAAACCCCATTAAGGGCAGAAAAAATTTATCTTTTATTACTTTTTGCATAAAATCTCCTTGAAAAATAGAAATTATTGAAAGTATTTCTTGAAACCGAGCTTATGATATGGTATAATTATTGTGTATCGTATATATTAGTTTCACCTAAGTAATTTAAAATAAACTGTAAAAATAAGTAAGGGAGATATGTCCTACAATGGCAAATCAAGTTAAGAAAAATAATAAAAATAGCGGAAAAGCCAGATCAAATGCTCAAAGCTCAAATAAAAGAGCGCAAAAGGCTGCTTCGGTCTGTGCAAAGAAAGATAACACGGTTATGAAAAGCATAACCCCGTATCTGTTGATAATGCTGGGTCTTATCTTTCTTGTGGCTTTCTTTACCGTTCAGATATTGCAGATGGATGACGGAGCGGGAGTTATCGGAGGCTTTATACAGAAATTTTGGTGCGGTCTTTTTGGTGCTTCGGCTTTCCTTGTTCCGCTTGCCTTTATATACGTGGGAGTCAAATGGTGTCTCTATAACATAAAGGAAAATGATGGGGATAGCGAGGATGCTATCGATTCATACAGAAAGAGAAATATTCTTCAAACCGTCATGGCTTGTTTGCTTGTAGTATTTCTTGCGGCGCTCATCGGTGTTTTCTCGGATGCCCACGACGGCATAGATATCGCTGATTTTTGGGAGGCCGGACAAGATCTTGAAGGCGGCGGAGTTATAGGCGGAATTATTGCCGCTCTTATGGTTATGGGCTTTGAATCGGTCATATCGGTAATCATAATAATAACGGTACTTGCCTTTGTTGTGGTATTTATGATCGGTCTTACACCCGACAGAATAATAATCTATATACGTGAGAAAAACAGAATACGCCGTGAAGAAAGGGAAGCTGAGGAAAGAGAACAGGAGGAGCTTTTGGCAGCGGCAGTTAAGCCGGATAGGCGGTCGCAGACAGCAGAAGCTGTAAATAACACGGCAAAAGCGGAAAAGATGTCAAAGGGAATGTCTGTTGACGAGATGATGGACAACGATGGCGGTGAAAGCGATGTCATAGACGAGCCCGAATATAAAGAGGTTTATATAGGACCTTCTGAGGAATTTGCAAACAGAGCAGCGAACGCGAAGTCCGAGGGTGGCGTCAGCGACCAAGTCGAGCAGACGGACGGTGAGGACGAAGAAGAGATTATAGGCGAAGATTTTGGCGGAGACCCTGTATTTGATAATACGGAGTTTGCGGGAATATCAAGTATTATAGACAGTCTTAAGTCCGAGGAGGACGTCGAAGACGCGAGCGAGACACTTGATGTTGAGGAGATACACCTTGGAGAGATAGGCTCTGACGAGTTTCTTTCCGATCTTGAGGGTGTTGCTCCTAATGAAGGTGTCGATGAGGAAGAGGTCACGGAGGTAGAACTTCCTTACGTATTTCCTCCCGTTGATATGCTTGTGATGAACAAAAATACACAGCAGAACGATTTTACTCAAGAGCTTCAGGAAAACGCTAAGATACTTATGGAAACGCTCAAGAGCTTCAAGGTAAGTATCCGCGAGATAACATATTCACGCGGACCTACGATAACGAGATATGAGCTTAAGCCCGAGGCGGGCACGAGAGTAAGAGCTATCGCCAATCTTGTCGATGATATCGCGCTCAATCTTGCTACGTCGGGTGTTCGTATAGAAGCGCCCATACCCAACAAGCCTGCCGTAGGAATAGAAGTTCCTAACAGAGAAAGGGCTACGGTGTATCTCCGCGACCTTATTGAAAATCCCAAATTTACCGATGCAAAGAGCCGAATTACCTCTTGTCTCGGTATGGACGTTGCAGGAAATCCCGTTTTCTTTGACGTAGGAAAGATGCCTCACTTGCTTATCGCGGGTACTACGGGTTCGGGTAAGTCGGTATGTATAAACACGATAATCCTGAGTATTCTCTACAAGGCTCGTCCCGACGAGGTCAAGCTTATACTTATAGATCCCAAGCAGGTCGAGTTTACCGTATACGAGAACATACCTCATCTCTATTGTCCTATCGTCAGCGAGCCCAAGAAGGCGGCGGGCGCGCTTGCATCCGCTGTGGCCGAAATGGAGCGCCGCTTCGAGCTTATAAAGTCGGTGGGTGTAAGAAATATCGAGGCTTACAACGAGGTGACCGCAGATGATCCGGACAAGGAATATATGCCCAAGATGGTCATAATCATAGACGAGCTTGCTGACCTTATGATGACGGCGCGTGACGAGGTCGAGACCTCAATATGCCGTCTTGCTCAAAAGGCTCGTGCGGCGGGTATCCATGTAATACTCGGTACTCAAAGACCTTCTGTTGACGTTATTACCGGTCTTATAAAGGCAAACATTCCGTCACGTATCGCGTGCACGGTAACCTCGCAGGTAGACTCCAGAACGATAATTGACGTTGCGGGCGCTGAAAATCTTATAGGATACGGAGATATGCTTTTTGCTCCTGTCGGCGCGGCAAAGCCTGTTCGAGTTCAGGGCGCTTTCGTAAGCGACCCCGAGGTAGAAAAGATAGTGACCTTTATCAAGGAGAACAACTCCACTGTTAAGTACAACAAAGAATTTATCAGCAGTATGGAGGAAAACGCTAAGCTTTGCGGTATGTCCAAGAAGGGAGCAAACGCGGGCGGCGGCTCAAGCTTCGATGGCGGAGACGGCTCGGACGTACAAGGGGGGGACTCTAAATTCAGTGAGGCTGTTAAGCTTGCGATCGAGGAAGGCAAGATATCCACATCTCTTATGCAAAGACGTCTTGGCGTAGGCTACGGCAGAGCCGCAAAGATGATAGATACCATGGAGGAGATGGGATACGTCTCAAAGCCCGACGGAAACAAGCCCAGACGAGTTCTTATAACTATGGAGGAGTATATGCGCCGTATAGTTGATAATGAGCTTGGTGGAGATGGAGAATGACCCCGAATTGAATACGAAAAGCCCATCGGCATCATAGAGCCGATGGGCTATGCTTTTTATCAAAGCTGTTTTTTGTTGTAATAAATTCTCTGGAAGAGCTTTACTATCTCTACTATGGGGATAACAACAAGACCAAGTCCCATAGCTATCAGATATTCCTTTATTCCGACGGGAACAAATCCAAATGCAGTCGCAAGGAAGGGGATCTCGCAAACCAAGGTCGTCGCAAGGAAAGAAGCTAAAGCTGCAAAAATGAGAAGCTTATTTGTGGATCTCAATCCGAAGATACTTTCACGAACAGAGCGCATATTTATACTGTGGAATATCTCAGCCATTGAGAGCGTAAGGAACGCCATAGTCATACCGTGACTTGCGCCGCCAAACGAGTTTCCTATAAAGTAAGAGGTAAGCACCAAAGCTGTTACGAGCGCGCCCTGATAAGCGACGTTTATTCCAAGTCCGTCCGAGAAGATTCCCGATTTTGAAGAACGGGGAGATCTCTTCATAACATTGGGCTCTGCCTTTTCCACACCAAGAGCGATAGCAGGAAAAGTATCTGTTACAAGGTTGATCCAAAGAAGGTGAACGGGTTCAAGTATGGTAAATCCAATAAGCGTTGCAATGAAGATACAGAGCACCTCGCTGAGATTAGAGCCAAGCAAGAACTGAATAGCTTTTCTGATGTTGTCATATATACGACGGCCTTCCTCGACTGCATTGACGATAGTTGCAAAGTTGTCGTCGGCAAGGACCATATCCGCAACATTTTTGGTTACGTCCGTACCTGTGATACCCATACCAACGCCGATATCCGCCGACTTTATCGAGGGGGCGTCGTTTACACCGTCTCCTGTCATAGCGGTCACATAGCCTGCGTTGCGCCATGCGGTGACGATCCTTGTCTTGTGCTCGGGCTGAACTCTCGCGTAAACGCTGATGTTCATAAAGTGCTTTTCAAATTCTTCGTCGCTCATATCATTCAGTTGAGCGCCTGTGATGGCGTACTGTTCTTCACCTATGATACCGAGCTCTTTAGCTATTGCCGTTGCGGTGTCGATATGGTCTCCTGTTATCATAATGGGACGAATACCGGCATTGCGACACTCAACGATAGCATCCTTTACCTCGGGACGAACAGGGTCGATCATACCCGTAAGACCGATGAAGCAAAGATCTGTCTCAAGAAGCTCAGCCTCGTACGAGGTGGGCTCGGAGGTATATATTCTCTCGGCACAAGCAAGAACTCTGAGAGCTCTATCTGCCATAGCCTTGTTAGCTGTGAGAATTTCTGACTTGTATTCCTCTGTCATAGGAACGGGAGCGCCGTCCTTGAGGTAATACTTACATTTGTTTATAACGACGTCGGGAGCGCCCTTGGTGAACTGAATGAAATCAGCCTCTCTTCTATGGACGGTAGACATCATCTTTCTGCTTGAGTCGAAAGGAGCCTCTCCGCTTCTGGGGAGCTCTGTCTTAAGGACGTTCTTGCTAATCTCGAGCTTATACGCCCAAGCAACGAGAGCTGCCTCTGTCGGCTCTCCTGTTACCTCGCCCGCATCGTCTATTTCGGCATCACAGCAGAGAGCCATTGCGGTCGCAAGGTGGTTTTGGTCGTCTCCAAAGTGGTCGACGACAGTCATTTTGTTCTGAGTAAGCGTACCTGTTTTGTCAGAGCAGATTATCTGTGCGCATCCAAGCGTTTCAACGGCTGTGAGACGGCGTATGATAGCGTTTCTCTTTGACATATTCGTAACGCCGATAGAAAGAACTACTGTAACGACTGCCGCAAGTCCCTCGGGAATAGCTGCAACAGCAAGAGATATCGCGATCATAAAGGCGTCGAGCGCAAATTCAAAGTCGAACGATCCGTGACGAAGGAGCTGAACTCCGAATACGATAACAGAGATACCGATAACCAACCAAGTAAGGATCTTTGAAAGCTGGTGAAGCTTTATCTGGAGGGGAGTTTCGCCTTCCTCCGCGCTTGCAAGCGCGTCTGCGATCTTACCCATTTCGGTGTCCATACCCGTTGCGGTAACGACTGCGACACCGCGTCCGTAAACAACGGTCGAACCCATATAAAGCATGTTTTTTCTGTCGCCGAGCGAGACATCCTTTTCGCCCTCACGCAGATTTATAATATCAATAAACTTAGTAACGGGAACAGATTCTCCCGTAAGAGCGGCTTCCTCGACCTTGAGGCTGGCATCCTCGATGATTCTTGCGTCAGCGGGAACAGCGTCGCCTGCTTCAAGAATAATTACATCTCCGATAACAAGGTCTTCGCTGCGTACTATCTGAAGCTTTCCGTCTCTTAAGACCTTTGAGGTCGCGGCAGACATTTGCTGCAAGGCTTCTATTGCCTTCTCTGCCTTACTTTCCTGATAAACTCCGAGTATCGCGTTTATCAGAACGACTGCAAGTATAATAATAACGTCAGTAAAGCCTTCGCCTTCTCCGGGGTGGTTGATAGTTTCATACACCGCCAAAGCGCCGCTGACAGCCGCGGCAACGATGAGGATTATCGTCATCGGGTCTGCAAGCTGTTCAAAAAATCTTCTTATAAGAGATTTTGGCTTTGCCGCTTTGAGCGCATTTTTTCCGTTTTCTTCAAGTCTGCGTGCGGCTTCCTCGGAAGAAAGACCCTGCGGGGAAGAATTTAACTCGGAAATAACGTTCTCTTTTTCTTCAAGATAAAATTTCATAAGCTTCCTTTCTGCGTTTTGCGTATGTTTTTTGTGATAAAAAACGAGACTCATGTACTTAAGGCGTACATGAGTCTCGTATATTAAGATAAGCCAGACCTTGCGGTCAGGATGTTGACTTATCACACTTACGTGTTACTACTCCCTCACGATGTTATAGTAATATTACCATAAAAAAGCCTTTTTGTCAATAGCATTGAATTAAAAAACAAATATTATTCACCCAAATAAGCTTTTTTGATACGTTCGTCGTTTATGAGGTCCGAAGCTTTTCCCTCGGTTGAGATGCTACCCGTTTCGAGCACGTAGACTCTATCCGATATAGACATCGCTTTCTTTGCGTTCTGTTCAACGAGAAGGACAGTCTTTCCTGCGTCGCGGAGTGTTTTGATTATATCAAATATTTCGGATACGAGGAGAGGGGAGAGTCCCATCGAGGGCTCGTCAAGAACTATCAGATCGGGATTTGAGAGAAGCGCACGGCCCATTGCAAGCATCTGCTGCTCACCGCCCGAAAGAGTTCCCGCAAGCTGTTTGCGTCTTTCTTCAAGACGCGGGAATTGCTCGAAAACATATTTAAGGTTCTCAGCTATTTTATTCTTATCCTTCTGAGAATATGCTCCCATCAAAAGATTTTCGTACACCGTGAGGTTTTGGAATATTCGTCTTCCCTCTGGTACGTGACACATTCCCATAGAAACTATCTTGTGTGCGGGGGTATGGCGAAGGTCTGTGCCCTTGTAGATTATCGAACCGTTTTTGGGACGGATAAGACCTGTGATCGTGTGAAGCGTGGTTGTCTTTCCTGCACCGTTTGCACCGATAAGAGAGACGATCTCGCCCTTATCGACGTAGAAGGATATTCCTTTGAGGGCGTTGATAACGCCGTAATACACCTCAAGATCTTTTACTTCAAGTAAATGTTCTGACATATATAAAAGTTCCTTTCTTGAGATTTATTCGCCGATGTATGCCTTGATTACGTCGGGGTTGTTGAGAACAGCAGAGGTCTCACCCTTGGCAAGCTCTGTGCCAAAGTTAAGAACTGTGAGCTTTTCACAAATTCCTCCAACGAGGCGCATATCGTGCTCGATAAGAAGAATTGTCATATTAAACTCTTTACGGATAAAGGTTATAACGTCCATAAGCTCCTGTGTCTCGTTCGGGTTCATTCCCGCAGCGGGCTCATCGAGAAGGAGAAGCTTTGGATTTGTAGCCATAGCTCTCGCTATCTCAAGCTTTCTCTGCTTACCGTAGGGAAGATTTGCGGCAAGATAGTCTTTATATTCGTCGAGCTTAAATACCTTTAAGAGCTCGAGTGCGCGTTCATAAAACTCGCGTTCTGACTTTTTGTGTCTGGGAAGACGGAAAATAGATTCGGGGAGAGAGCAGGGAATTTGGTTAGCAAGTCCTACCATAACGTTTTCTATTACCGTGAGGTTTGAGAAAAGACGAATGTTCTGGAAGGTTCTTGCGATTCCCTTTTTATTGACCTCTGCGGGAGCTTTACCTGTAAGGTCCTCACCGCAAAGATAAAATCTTCCCGACGTAGGCTTATAAACGCCTGTCAAAAGATTGAATACGGTGGTTTTTCCAGCTCCGTTAGGTCCGATAAGACCGTAAAGCTCACCCTGCTTTATTTCAATGTTTACGTCGTCGACCGCTTTAAGACCACCGAACTGAATACAGAGGTGATCGGCTTTGAGGACTATCTCTCGTCCGTCCTCAGCGTATATCTTCTTTACGTCTGCCATATCACGCTACCTCCTTCTGCTCAGTCTTGTCGGGAGCCTTTTTCTTTTTTGAAAAGAAATTTTTCAAGTTGTGGTTTTCTCTGAAGGTTTTGAGTGCGGGCGCGTTGTTATAGATAACTATTGCTATAAGAACGAGCGCGTAAATAATATCCTTAAGGAGTGCTCTCTCACCTGTAAGAGTGTTTGCGAGAACTCTGTTAAGAAGGGTTACGAGAACTGCCGATATCATAGAACCGTTTATGCTTCCCATGCCGCCGAGAACGACGATAACGAGTATCTCGATAGAGTAGTTATAGTCGAATATCTGGCTGGAGACATTGAACTTTGTATAGCTGTAAAGTACACCTGCGAGTCCTGCAAAGGCAGCCGAGAGTATAAAGCCTATAAGCTTATATCTTGTGACGTTTATACCGGTAGCTTTTGCGGCTATCTCGTTGTCACGTATTGCCTTTATTGCGCGTCCGTGCTTGCTTCGGATAAGGCTCTGAATAATGAAGAGGGTTATGAATACCACTGCAAAGCATATTAGATAGAAATAAGATTTATCAAATCTGGGGGTTGCGAGTCCAACAGGACCGCCAAAGGTGTTCTCACTTGTATTTTGGAATATAGTTCTTACTATTTCACCGAATGCGAGAGTTGTGATCGCCAGATAGTCACCGCGGAGTCGAAGGGCGGGAAGACCGATAAGAAATCCGCATGCTGCCGCGCAAGCACCGCCGACAGCAAGTGCTATGATAAGAGTGAGAATGCCGTTTCCAAGCGGGGCTACGAGCATCGCGGATACCTTGCCGCCAAGGTATGCTCCTACGCACATAAATCCGGCGTGTCCGAGAGAAAGCTCACCCAAAAAGCCCACTACGAGACTAAGAGAGAGGGCAAGAACTATTTTTATGGATATCTCCTCGAGCAGATAGATGGTTGAGGTCTTAAGCGCCCCACAGAAAGAAAGTACCACAAGAATTAACATGATCGCGCCGACTATCAAATAGTTGAGGTTGCGCGTCCACTTCATATTGCTTAATTTTTTCATAATTATACTTTCTCCCTTCTCATCTTGCCAAGTAAGCCTGAGGGCTTAACGAGAAGAAGTATTATCAAAATTGAAAACTCGATAGCATCTGTATAAGGCGATATTGCGGGAACTGCCTGCGCGAAGCACTCGATAACACCGAGCAAGAGACCTCCAAGCATAGCACCGGGAATAGAGCCTATACCGCCGATAACTGCCGCAGTGAACGCTTTGATGCCGGGGAGCGAACCGAACGTAGGAGTCATCGTGGGAGCTTTAAGTAAGAAGAAAACACTTGCGAGAGCTGCGAGAGCCGAGCCGATCGCAAAGGTTATCATAATTATGTTGTTTACGTTTATGCCCATAAGCTGAGCTGCGCCTTTATCTTCCGATACCGCGACCATAGCGCGTCCGGTTTTGGAAAATTTAACAAAAACGCTTAGTGCTATCATAACTACCACCGAAGCGATGAGAGTTATTATTGTGGAATATCCTATCGAAAGTCCGCCTATCTTAAGAATACCCAAATTAGCTATGGTGATAAATTTCGGAGCAGATCCGAATATCATCTGCGCAATGCTCTGTAAGAGGTAGCTGACGCCTATCGCTGTAATGAGTACGGCGAGAGGAGACGAGCCGCGCAGAGGCTTGTAAGCAAGTTTTTCAATAACGATTCCGAGCAGGATACAGAATATTGTAGCCGCAACTATGGCAACGATAGGGTTTATAGGCAAAAAGAGTAGAATAGCGTATCCGCCTACCATTATTACATCGCCGTGCGCAAAATTGAGCATTTTGGCGATTCCGTAAACCATGGTATATCCAAGCGCTATCATAGCGTAGATACCGCCAAGGCTCAAACCGTTTACAAATGTGGTTAAAAATTCCATAGTAATTTCCTTTACTATCAACACTTTTTAAGAAACAATTGCCTACGCATTGCTGCGTAGGTAATTGTTTCTCGCTAATATTAAAATCTTACGCCGATTACGCGTTCTTTTCCTTAACGATGTACTTTATAGCTTCCTTAACGACTGTTCCGTCATTGCTCCAGCTGATGTGAGACTTTTCGTTACCGTCACACTTACCGGTAATTCCTCTGAACTCGAATGTGTCGCTGTTGAATACTTCCTTGAGTATTTCGCACATATCGGAAGCGGATGTGTCTGCGTCAACCTCTTTACCGTTTGCAACTGCAACCTTGAGTGCCTCGTAGATTGCGTATACGCAGTCGTAAGCAGCAGCACCGAACTGGTTGAGGGGCTCTTTTGCCTCATCGTACTTGTCGTTGTACTTCTTTATGAAGTCAGCAGCAGGTCCTTCTGTTGCTGTGGAGTTGAAGTGAGAAAGCATACTTACTTCCTGAGGAATCGAATTGATGTCGAAGCCCTCGATAGCGTCGATACCGTCAAATCCGTCGCAGCCGTAGTATGTTGTTATCTTATTTTCAACGTTCTTTGCCTGAGTCATGAACTGGGATGCGGGAGTGTAGTAGATAGGCATAAATACTATTTCGCAATCCTTGAGAAGAGCGATCTGAGAATCGAAAGTGGAAGCCTCGCCTGTGAAGCTTGCTTCAACGAGACCAGCCTTGAAGGATTCTGCAAGATTGTCTTTGAAGTTCTTGTTTATACCTGTTGAGTATTCGTCGTCAGCCTTGAAGAAGATACCTACCTTCTTGCCAACGTAGTTCTCGTTGAAGAACTTAGCTGCAGCTGTACCCTGATTGGAGTCAGCAAAGCACATCTGGTAGCCGTTAGCAAACTCGGGGATAGCATCGCCTGTTGCGGAAGGTGTGAGGAAGAATACGTTGTCCTCTTTAGAGAGGCTCTTGAACTCGAGACCGGGCTTTGTGGTAACGGTTCCGAGAGATACCTGCATGCCGTCCTCTATGAGACCGGTGTAAAGGTTAGCAACGTTTTCGGGGTTGTGCTGGTCATCACGCATGTCAAGTGCAAACTTAACGCCGTTAAGACCGCCTGCCTCGTTGATCTCGTCAACAGCAAGCTGAGCGGAGTTTCTTACTGCGATACCGTAGATAGACGCACCGCCGGTAAGGGGGCCTGTAAGTCCGATTGTGATTACATCGTCTTTTTTGCCGCATCCTACAAAGCAAGCTGCAACCATAGTGAGACAGATGCAGAGCGCAAGGACTTTGCAAATTGTTTTTTTCATGGTTATTCACCTCAAAATAAAATTTTTTATCGACAAACGAGGTTTGTCAATTTTCTACATTATATATTATCACATTAACTTCCTAAAGTCAAGGATTATTTGCATTTATATTAATTTTTTCTGATTTATATAATCACATAGGATAGAAGGTATTTGTTTTTGTGATATTTTTTAGGGTGAGATATGGGGCAAAAATACGGTTTATCGAGTGCAAAAATGGCAAATTTGCGTTTTAAAATATAACAAATAGTCGTAAAACGCAATGATATAGCCAACTGTTTGTGATGATATGTGATAAAAAATACAATACAATAAAAATGACGCTCGAAAACAAAAAGCAGAGACTCTTTTGCAAGAGTCTCTGCCTTTTATGAAAATACGTTGGAAAGAGTTATTACTCGGCAACCTTTTCTTCTTCAATAGACTTTGTTTTCTCTATAAGCTCTTCTGCGCGAAGTGTGAGCTGGTAATCTTTGTACTCCTTGTTGCACATCGTGGTAAGTACCAAGAAAACTATAAACGCGATAGTTGCGATTATGAAAGAGGGCATGCCTGCGAATATAAGGAAGAACGGGCAGGAAACTATGTAACCGAATATCAGCAAGCCCTTCTTCAAGAATACGGTAGCCAAGAGTGTGATAATTGCGATCACCCAAGCATAACCGTTGATAACAGTAATAACGGCAGCGATTATGTTAGGCATATTGATCTTGTCAGCCATAATATCGAACAGAGTTGAAAGGTTCTTGAGGGAAAGAGGATCCAATGTTTTTCTGATGTCTTTTACGGAAAGACCAAATTCATCTTCGAGCGCCTCGATCATCTCATCATCGCTTTCTGCGATAACCTCGTCAATAGCGTCCAACGCTTCGTCCATTGCGTCTTCAATTTCATCAACGGCCTCTCCGCCCAGCATAGAAATGAAGGGCAGCTTTGTGATCTCGTTATTAATGGCACTGTTAGCGCCGATGAATGCGAGAGCGATGAACAGAACTCCCATTGCCATAGCAATGATTGCCAGAATACGACCCTTCTGGGAGGCATCCTTGAACAAAAACTTAAGCTTTTTCATATTTTTCTCCTTATAAAAAATAAATTTTGAAACCAAATTGATGATAGCACATTTTTCCGTATTTGTCAATAAAAAATTAATATTTTAAAGTAAAAAATGTCCAAAATGTTTTTTGGAACTTTTTGGATTCAACAAGAGAAAATTTTCAAACAAATTTTTGCGCATAGCCGCATTTTTTGCACAGCTCCTCAGATGCTTTTCCGCACTTAAATCCATCGACTATATCCAAAGCCCGTTTGGAATTGAGGATAGATTCGATATCCTCATTAAATATATTGCCAAGATTTATTATGCCGTCGCTGTCAAGACAGCAGGGGACTACCGTACCGTCTGCAAGGATACCGAATTGATCCTTGAGGCCGTAGCAGAAAAATTTGTTGCCCTTAATTTCGGCATTTTCGTCGGGCCACTCAAAGCGCTCTCCCCATTCAAGATATGTATTGTCGCGTATTTTGATACCTCGTGAATTTTCCGACCAGACTCCCGATATCTCTTTCTTGAGAGTTTTGAGCGAGTTTTCGTTCAGCCCGCCGTCAGCTCCCTTGTTCCAAAGGCGGAAAACCACGATAGTTCCTTGCTCGGCGGCAAGCTTTGAAAATTGCGCGAGCTCGCGTACGTACTGGGTATGCTCCTCGTCGCTTCCATTCTCAAAGCTGTGCAGAGAAAGGTTTACTTTGTGAACGCCTGCGGATAAAATCTCGTCGCCTCGGCTCTTCAGGAGAGTTCCGTTGGTGGTGATTATCGACTTGTATCCGCGATCCTTTGCCAGTTTTATAAATTCGGCAAGATTTGGGTGTGTAAGCGGTTCGCCCATTAAATGATAATAGACATATTTCGTCTGGTCTGTAAGCTTATCGAGAATGAGAGAGAACTCATCTGTGCTCATTCTCCTTGGCGCTCTTTTGTGACCGTGACAAAAAGAGCACTTCATATTGCATATGTTGGTTATTTCTATATAGACCTTGTTGTACATAAAAGCGCTCCCCCTGAAATATTTGTGACGGTGCACTGTAATTAAAATTACGAAATAGGCTCTTTTGTGTGTATAGCGTTTACATAGCACCTCTTGTAATTGTTGTAGAGCTGACGGCTTGATTATACCATGTTTTTGCTCTGTTTTCAATAGAAAAACCAAAAATCAACAAATGGAAAAAGCCTTGCAGAATTATATTCTACAAGACTTTTTCATATCAGTTCAGCTTGTGCGTTTTTTAGCCCTTGCCGAATGTGTGGCGAGAAATAGATATTACAAGACAAATAAATTTAGCTTCAAAAAACAAAATCAACTCATCAACAGTACTAAAAGTAATTACCTCAGGGACTTTACCTCATTATCGAAAACACAAAAATGCTCCAAGAATAAAGTAACGCCCACAATGCAATGGTCAACTACATTGTGGGCATGTAAGGTGCTTTATTTAGTCATTAGAGACCAATTCGTAATAATGCCAAACGGTGTTGTATTCGGTTTCGTTAAATTCATAGATGCAGTTGTTTTCCGTATCTATGTAGCAAAGGGGGCTACCGTTTGCAAGGTAAATCACGTTGTCAAATTCAACGTAATCTATTGCAATTTGAGGCTGACCGTTTATAGCTATCGTTACCTTGCCGTTTTCAAACTTGTACGAAGCTCCCTGACCTGTCGAGGCACTAAACGCACAAAGCTTTTGCTCGTACTCCGCTTTGGTGGAACTGCTCGTTACCATCTCTATTTGCTGTTGAGCAAGATCTACGCCGAGCTCAGAAGACGGGAAGAGGAATTCCAACATACCTTGTGCTTCTGCTGCTTTCAGCATTCCCCAATATTGATCGGTAACGACAGTTTCGGTATGAGAATAAGTATATTCTTTGCCATTTACAACAGTTCCCTGAACCCAAAGAGTTGCCGTACTGTTTTCGTTATAGTGCCAATAAGTATATTCTGTGTTCATTGGAACGTTTTCAGAATAATAATAAATTGTTGAGCCGGAAACATTGAGATAATTTTTACCCTCTATATTATCAAATGCGTTTGCATTTCTCATATAATATATCGTTTGTAAAGGATAAGCAAATGCATCTCTTCCGACCTTAAGCACGGTTCCCGGAATAACAACACTTGTTAAATTAGAGCATCCATAGAAAGCTTCTGCGCCTATTGTCTGAAGCCGGCTGTTGCTTGAGAATTTTACGTCAGCAAGCGACTCGCAGCTCCTGAATGCGTAATATTTTATGTCAGTGACCTTATCGGGAATCACAATGCTTGAGAGCGATGTGCAATAGCTGAATGCGTATTCGTCAATAACGCTGATATTTGCGGAAAGTCTGATCTCTCTGAGAGAGGAGCAACCTGAAAATGCGTTTTGTCCGATTGAGGTTACGCTGTCAGACATAGTAACAGTTTCTATGGTTTTAAAGCCGCAGAACTGATATTTTCCGATAGCCGTTATTGAAGATGGGATGGTGAGCTCGGTAAGCGCGCTGTAACCGTTAGCGGTCTTAAAGAAGATGTTCTCAGGGGCACTCCAACCGCGCAACGTGATGTTGCACCAGCTTTCAACGGTACCGTTGTAATAAACGTTCGTGACTCCGCCGAACGCACTACCGGCAGATCCGCCCCAAGGTGCCTTGCCAAGCTCCTCAATAGTGCTCGGAAGAGTAATCTTTTCAATCGGCACGTTGTGATTGTAGAATGAGTTTCTGCAGAGGAACTTATATCCCTCGGGAATAATCAGTTCTTTGAAGCTTGAGTAACTGAAGCCCTCTCCGTCAATACCAAGCACAGGCTTACCATTATAGCTGGTGGGGAGAGTAAGAACCTCTGTCGTGATACGGCTGCCGCGGATTGAGTATCCGATAACCTCACCGCCCTCACCGTATATCTCCCGGAACGTATATTTTGAGTTGATAAATTCAACGTTCGCGCCTTCAGTAGTGTAGATATACTTTTGGCTCTCAGAGTCAATATTCTCTACCGTATAGCTCGTATCGCTAAGCTTAGGCAATTCTATCTCTACAAGATAGGAGCAACTCGAACAGTTACCCGATGCTTTACCAACCGCGTCTTCGGTAGGTGTTTTTGCGACGGCCCACGTCTCAACGCTGTGCTCTGTCTTAGCGCTATATTCGTGCTCGTACTCATTGCAAACCTTGCAATAACGAAGCTTGTGACCTTGGGATGAGCAGGTTGCCTCATTCTCTGTCTGCCAATCAGTGAATTCATGACCTAAGGGCTCGGATTCCACTACGTCACGATAAGCACAGTTTTTGCATACTCTCTCAACAGTTCCCGCAGAGGTACAGGTTACCGTAATGGGATAAACGTCGAAATCGTGAGTCTCGCACTCCTTATTTTCGCATCCAGTAAACGCAAATACTCCAATTGCCAAAACAGCAATCAGAAGCAAAACGCCTATCATAGAGCTAAATCTTTTTTTAGTGTTCATTTTTGTCGTTCCTCCATTATTATTTGTTTATTTTATATACCGCAGTTGACGTTCCGAAAAACGCAAACTTCGATAGTCGCCAAACCAGTCTAATATAAAGTGTGTTTACACTTGCATAGATGGAATTTGCGTTTTTATCAACAAAATCCTATTATACAGGTGTACGCCGAAAAAAGTATAAATACCCCATTGGCAAAACACACTTAAAAATTTATTCAACTAGTTTGGCATTTATTATAACACAGAAGCAAACAAAAATCAATATTTATAAAAATTTTCAACAAGTGATATTGTAAATTTTTACTATTTTATAAAGTCGGTAATAAACAAAAAACGTTTACCACTGCTCGTTCAAAAGAAAAAGCCCTGTAAAATTGCTTTTACAAGGCTATTTTCTTACTCATATGAGAATACTCGATTTTGGCTTTTTAAGCTGAACGAGATTGGACTTGGACAATAGATATCATTCCCATTCTATTGTTCCGACTGGCTTTGGGGTGAGGTCGTAGAGAACACGGTTGATTCCGTCTACCTCATCGGTGATCCTGTAAGTTATCTTATGGAGAACTGCATAGGGGATCTCCTCAATGGTTGCACTCATAGCGTCGGTGGTATTTACGGCGCGGATGATAGCGGGCCAGCCTTCATAACGGCTGTCGTCCTTAACTCCTACGCTCTTGACATCCGGAACGACCACGAAATACTGCCATACCTTACCTGCGAGACCGTTCTTGTCGAACTCCTCGCGAAGAATGGCGTCAGCTTCTCTGAGCGCGTGGAGTCTGTCTCTTGTGATAGCGCCAAGGCAACGAACACCAAGTCCGGGACCGGGGAACGGCTGACGGTAAACCATTTCGTGCGGGAGACCGAGCGCCTCGCCGACAACTCTTACTTCATCCTTAAAGAGAAGCTTTACAGGCTCAACGAGACCGTCAAACTTGAGGTCCTCGGGAAGCCCGCCGACGTTGTGGTGGGATTTAACAGCCTTTTTGCCTTCAGCCTGCTTTATGCTCTCGAGAATATCGGGATAGATAGTTCCCTGTGCGAGAAAAGCTACGCCGTCGAGCTTACGCGCTTCGTCCGCAAATACGTTTATAAACTCTGCGCCGATGATCTTTCTCTTCTTCTCGGGGTCTGAAACTCCCGCAAGAAGATCGAGAAAACGGTCGGTAGCGTCAACATAGATGAGGTTAGCGTCAAGCTGGTTGCGGAAAAGCTCTACCACATTCTCGGACTCGTTCTTTCTCATAAGTCCGTGGTTTACGTGTACGCAAACGAGCTGTTTGCCGATAGCTTTTATAAGAAGCGCGGCAACGACAGAAGAATCGACTCCGCCTGAAAGCGCAAGCAAGACCTTCTTATCCTTTACCTGTTCTCTGACTTCTTTTATCTGCTCCTCGATAAAGGCGTCTGCAAGCTCCTTTGTGGTGATCCTTTTCATCGATTCGGGACGTAGGTTGTTCTGCATAATGTATCCTCCTGAAAATCGGAAAAAATAATTGAATATATAACGGTATTATTTTATCACAAAAAAAGGAAATCGACAAGATATTTTTCAAAAAAAATTGAAAATTTCACAGATTTATTTTGAGACTGTCTCAAATGCAAATCTGAGACAGCCTCTTGGCAATTGTTTGTGTGTCGATTTTCTTTACAGACGATATCAGTAAAGCGGATATTTTTTGCAGATCTCCGCAACGGTAGCTCTTACGGACTCTGCGCTGTTCTCAAAGTCGGTAGCTGTGAGCTTGAAGAGGTTTGCGATGGTCTTCATATCGTCTGTCCCGAGACCTCTTGAGGTGACAGCGGGAGTTCCTACGCGGACGCCCGAGGTAACGAAGGGCTTTTCGGGGTCGTTGGGGATAGCGTTCTTATTGACCGTGATATGAACGGCATCAAGTCTTGCCTCAAACTCCTTGCCTGTGATCTTCATAGGTCTGAGGTCAACGAGCATAAGGTGGTTGTCTGTTCCGCCCGAAACGAGATCGAATCCTTCTGCGAGTAGGGAGTCTGCGAGAACTCTTGCGTTCTCAACAATATTGTGCTGATATGCCTTGAACTCGGGCTTGAGCGCCTCGCCAAAGCAAACGGCCTTAGCGGCGATCGTGTGCATAAGAGGTCCGCCCTGTGTTCCGGGGAAAATAGCCTTGTTGAATTTCTTTGCGAGTTCCTCGTCGTTGGTGAGGATCATACCTCCGCGAGGACCTCTGAGCGTCTTATGAGTCGTTGTTGTAACAACATCTGCGTAGGGCATGGGAGAGGGGTGCTCGCCTGCGGCAACAAGACCTGCGATATGCGCCATATCGACCATAAAATATGCGCCGACCGAGTGCGCTACATTTGCCATTCTCTCGAAATCAATGATACGGGGATATGCGGAAGCGCCTGCTACGATAAGCTTCGGCTTATGTTCGCGAGCGAGCTTTTCAAACTCGTCGTAATCAATGCGCTCTGTCTCCGCGTTCAACTCGTAGGGGACAAAATTATAATACATACCCGAAATGTTTACGGGACTTCCGTGGGTGAGGTGACCTCCGTGAGCGAGGCTCATTCCCATAACAGTGTCTCCGGGATTGAGAAGCGCGAAGTAAACAGCTGTGTTTGCCTGAGCGCCGCTGTGGGGCTGAACGTTAGCATAGGCTGCGTTGAAAAGCTTTTTAGCTCTCTCGATCGCTATATTTTCAACGACGTCGACACACTGACAGCCTCCATAGTAACGCTTTGCGGGATAACCCTCTGCATATTTATTTGTGAGAACAGAGCCCATAGCGAAGAGCACTGCCTCGGATACTATATTTTCTGAAGCGATAAGCTCAAGTCCGTCTCTCTGACGGTCGAGCTCACTCTGAATAACCGCCGCTACCTCGGGATCTGTAAGCGCAACGGTCTCAATGGATCTTTTTACCATTTTTTTATATACCTCCGTTTTTTGAATTTTTCCTACTGATAATATTATAGAACACTGACACTCAAAAAACAAGAGGAAAAACAAAAATATTCTTGGTTATTTTACATAAATATTCGCTATCGTATTGACAAAATAATGTTTTTAGTGGTATAATAGCATAAATTAGTTTATTTGCGACAACATAATCGATATTGTTCGACGGAGGAGACAGATGGAAATTGCTATAATTGCGCACGATGTAAAAAAAGAGTTGATGGCACAGTTTTGTATTGCGTATTGTGGAATACTTAATAAGCATAACATTTGTGCTACCGCCGTTACCGGAAAATATATATCCGAAGCAACAGGGCTTGATATAAACAGACTTATGTCGGGAGAGCAGGGCGGTGAAGAACAGATAGCCTCAAGAGTTGCGTATAACGAGATAGACGTATTGCTCTATTTCAGAGACACGCGTCCCGATGCTAAATTCAACCCCGCTGAGTACGAGCTCCTCAGAATGTGCGACCTTTACAATGTTCCGGTTGCTACCAATATTGCGACAGCTGAGGTCATAATCACCGCACTTGAAAGAGGAGATCTTGACTGGAGAGAGATAGTAAATCCTCATTCGGAGTATAATAGATCCAAAAAGAAATAAGTGTCGCCAAGGATACGTCTTTGCAAAAACGGTATTACAGAGAGGAAGGGCGCTGAGAGCTTCCATATACGTTTGCACAAGATACCGCTTTGGTTTGTAATTTGATATAAATGAGTTAAAGCTTCGGGTGGAACCGTGCGGATTTTATCCACACCCCGAACAGTTATTTGCTGTTCGAGGTGTGTTTTATTTTTGAAAAATATGTTGAAAGGAAATTATAAAAATGAAGATCATCTTTAATGACAAGACAGTAGAGGCTAAAGACGGAGTCAGCGTTTACGACGCTGCGGCTGAGGCCGGTGTTATTGACCGCAGTGTTATTGCGGCTGAGATAGGCGGAGAGCTTTGCGCGCTTACCGCTGTACCTTCGAACGGAAGCGAAGTGAAGCTTCTGACCTTCGAGAGCGAAGGTGGAAAGCACGTATTCCGCCATACCGCGTCGCATATTCTCGCTCAGGCGGTAAAACGTCTTTATCCCGAAGCTAAGCTTACCATAGGACCTGCTATCGAAAACGGATTTTATTACGATATTGACAGCGACGTCTCCTTTACCCCCGAGATACTCTCGAAGATAGAGGATGAGATGAAGAAGATAGTTAAGGAGAATTTGCGTATAGAGCGCTTTGAGCTTCCTCGCGAGGAGGCTATGGCTCTTATGACAGAGAAGGACGAGCCTTATAAGGTACAGCTTATCGAGGAGCTTCCCGAGGATGCGGTAATAAGCTTTTACCGTCAGGGAGAGTTCACCGACCTTTGCGCAGGACCTCACCTCTTTGCAACGGGAGCGGTCAAAGCGCTCAAGCTTACACAGTGTACGGGAGCTTATTGGAAGGGCGACCAGAAGAACAAGATGCTTCAGAGAATATACGGCATCGCGTATCCGACCAAGGATCAGCTCAAGGCTTACCTTGAGGCTGTCGAGGAGGCAAGAAAGCGCGACCATAACAAGATAGGTCGCGAACTTGAGTATTTCACGACGGTAGATTCTATCGGACAGGGATTGCCTATCCTTCTTCCCAAGGGCGCAAGAGTTATCCAAACTCTTCAGAGATGGGTCGAGGACGAGGAGCAGAAGAGAGGATATCTTCTCACAAAGACTCCGCTTATGGCAAAGAGAGAGCTCTATAAGATATCGGGACACTGGGATCATTATCTTGACGGTATGTTCGTGATGGGCGATCCCGACGACTATACGAAGGAGTGCTTTGCGCTCCGCCCCATGACCTGCCCTTTCCAGTATCAGGTCTTTCTCAACAAGAAGCGCTCGTACAGAGATCTTCCAATGAGACTCGGCGAGACCTCCACTCTCTTCCGTAACGAAGACAGCGGAGAAATGCACGGCCTTATCAGAGTCCGTCAGTTTACTATTTCCGAGGGACATCTCGTTCTTCGTCCCGACCAGCTTGCAGAGGAATTCAAGGGCTGTCTCGAGCTTGCAAAGAACTGTCTTGAGACCGTCGGACTTTGGGAGGATTGCTCCTTCAGATTTTCACAGTGGGATCCTAAGAGAACAGATAAATACGAGGGTACTCCCGAACAGTGGGATGAGGCTCAGGGTATTATGGGCGAGCTTCTCGACAATTATCTTGGTAAGGGCAATTATGCCATAGGTATAGACGAGGCGGCGTTCTACGGACCTAAGCTCGACATTCAGTGCAAGAACGTATTCGGAAAAGAGGACACGATAGTTACTATTCAGATAGATATGCTTCTTGCGAAGAAGTTCGGTATGGAATATACCGATTCCAATGATAACCGCGTAACTCCTTATATCATTCACCGTACCTCTCTCGGCTGTTACGAGCGTACGCTCGCGCTCTTGCTTGAAAAATACGCGGGGGCTTTGCCGATGTGGATGGCGCCCGAGCAGATAAGATTTATGCCTATCGGAGACGAGCAGGCTGAGTATGCTCACAAGCTTGCGGACGAGTGTATCGCAAAGGGAATGAGAGTGACTGTTGACGAGAGAAACGAGAAGATAGGATACAAGATACGCGCAGCACAGCTTGAAAAGATACCTTGTATGATAGTTATAGGCGAAAAGGAAATGAACGAGGGAACTGTTTCGGTACGTTCTCGCAAGGACGGAGATATGGGAGTTATGTCCGCGTCCGACTTTATCGCTTTCGCAGAACAGCAGATCAAGGATAAGGTAAGATAAAATTAATTATTGAAGAAAACAGCCTGTTCGGTGACGAATCGGCTGTTTTTTGACGTTTTTTGGAATAGTTGCCTTATATTAAATGTAAATGTAAGTAAAAATTGTTAAGCTTTTGCCAATATAGCTGTTGACAAAGTTTGTTGTATGTGTTAAAATAATAACGATATAATGGGGTGGAGTGGGCTATACCTCTTTTAAACGAAAAATAATGGCCCTAAAATATGCTCAAAAATAAGGAAATCAAAGAGGGAAATTTATGAACAAAATCACAGTAATCGGAACGGGTAGCGTAGGTTCTACCATAGCGTACACGCTCACTACATCGGGAATTGCTTCCGAGATCGTTATGATCGACATTAACGGCGAAAAGGCAATAGGCGAGGCACTCGATATCAGACAGGGAACTCCCTTCTGCAACCCTTGCAATATCTATGCGGGAAATTACTCTGATGCGGTTGGATCAAACATCGTAGTTATCACCTCGGGAGTTGCAAGAAAAGCGGGTCAGTCAAGACTTGATCTTGCTCAGACAAATGTAAATATTCTCAAGTCGGTCGCTTCTCAGATAACAAAGTATGCCCCAGATGCTACATACGTTATCGTAAGTAACCCTGTTGATATTCTTACTTATGCATTCTGTAAATATACAGATATTCCCGAGGAGAGAATAATCGGTTCGGGAACTATACTTGACACAGCTCGTCTCCGTTCCAGACTTTCTGAATATTATTCGGTAAGCCAGCATAACGTGCACGCGTACGTTCTCGGCGAGCACGGAGATTCGGCATTCGTTCCGTGGTCGGTAGCAAATATCTCCAACGTTCCTGTTCAGGATTTCAGAGATTCTATCTCCAATCAGGGTGTATATCCCGAACTCGACAAGAGTGACGTTGAGGAGTATGTTCGCAAGTCGGGCGCGAGAGTTATTCAGCGTAAGGGCGCTACCTTCTACGCCGTATCGATGTCTGTTTGCCACCTCTGCAAGTGCTTGCTTGGCTCTATGGATACGACACTTACGGTTTCCACGATGCTTCACGGAGAGTATGGCATAGACGATGTGTGTCTCAGTCTTCTCAATGTAGTAGGAACAAAGGGCGCTCACGGAAAAGTATTCCTTCGTCTTAACGAGAAGGAGCTTGCCGACCTTCACGCAAGCGCAGAGAGCCTCAAGAACGTAATCAAGAGCATTGAGCTTTGATAGAATATAATAAGGATAAATTTTATTTCAGTTGAAAGGATGATATTATGGAATACCGTATTGAACATGACTCAATGGGAGAAGTAAAAGTTCCCGCGGATCGTCTTTGGGCTGCGCAGACTCAGAGAAGCCATGAAAATTTTGAGATCGGTGTTGGAATTGAGACAATGCCCGCAGAGATAGTACATGCTTTTGGAATACTTAAAAAAGCGGCATCTATCGCCAACAACGCTCTGCGTCCCGAGAAGATGACAGAGGAAAAGATGAACGCTATAAAGCAGGCGTGCGACGAGGTCATCGCAGGCAAGCTTAACGATCATTTTCCGCTTGTAGTATGGCAGACAGGTTCGGGAACACAGTCAAATATGAATTCGAACGAGGTAATTGCTAACAGAGGAAATCAGATACTCGGTGAAAAGAAGCTTCATCCCAATGATGATGTAAATATGAGCCAGTCATCTAACGATACATTCCCCACGGCAATGCACATAGCTGCTGTTCTTAGTCTTACAGATAAGCTTATCCCCGCAGTCAAGGAGCTTATAGCTACATTTGTCAGACTTGAGGCGGAGAATGAGGGAATCGTTAAGAGCGGAAGAACGCATCTTCAGGATGCTACTCCTATAAAGTTCAGTCAGGAGATAAGCGGCTGGAGAACAAGCCTTGAGAGAGACGTTGAGCTTATAGAGCGTTCGCTCGAGCCTCTTTACGAGCTTGCTCTGGGCGGAACTGCTGTTGGAACAGGACTTAACGCTCCCAAGGGATTCGCTGAAAAGGTTGCGGCAGAGATAGGCGCGCTTACAGGTAAGCCTTTCGTTACCGCCGCTAACAAGTTCCACTCCCTCACATCTAAGGATGAGATCGTTTTCGCGCACGGTGCTGTAAAGGCTCTTGCTTGCGATATGATGAAGATAGCAAACGATATCCGTTGGCTTGCTTCGGGTCCCCGCGACGGTCTTGGAGAGATATTTATTCCCGAGAACGAGCCCGGCTCGTCTATCATGCCCGGCAAGGTAAATCCCACACAGTGCGAGGCTGTTACAATGGTTGCCGTTCAGGTAATGGGTAACGATGTTGCTGTCGGTATGGCTGCTTCTCAGGGTAACTTTGAGCTTAACGTATTTATGCCTGTATGCGCATATAACTTCCTGCAGTCTGTCCGTCTTCTTGCTGAGGCGATAGTTTCCTTCAACAAGAACTGCGCGGTAGGAATCAAGGCTAATAAGGAAAAGATGCATCATAATTTGCACAACTCTCTTATGCTCGTTACGGCGCTCAATCCTTACATAGGCTATGAAAATGCGGCAAAGACAGCTAAAAAGGCATTTAAGGACAACATCTCGCTTAAAGAAGCGTGTGTAGAACTCGGCTTCCTCACCGCAGAAAAGTTTGATGAGGTGTTCCATCCCGAACAAATGGTATGATCGGAGGTAAAGAAATGAAGGTTAGTTATTTCCCCGGATGTACGCTGAAAAACAAGGCTAAGGATCTTGATGCATACGCTCGCAG
Organism: Eubacteriales bacterium; assembly: GCA_045602205.1. Taxonomy (GTDB): domain Bacteria; phylum Bacillota; class Clostridia; order Oscillospirales; family CAG-272; genus HGM12713. The sequence goes on along the minus strand of JAZSBF010000084.1, from coordinate 8,327 downwards.
ATCCGCTGAGGTTCTCGGCGTAACTCTGGAAGAGATAGAAGATTGGCAGTGCTGCGGCGGTGTGTTCACCACAGCAAAGGACGAGGTTGCGACCAAGCTTTCGTCGGTCCGCGCGCTCAAGGCTGCAAAGGCGGCAGAACAGCCGCTCGTAAGCGTTTGCTCAGCTTGTCACAACGTAATAAAGCAGACAAATCACGCTATGCAGAACGACGCTGAGTTCGCAAGCAAGGTGAACAATTATATGTCAGACGAAGAGGCCTACGCGGGTGAGACTGAGGTATATCATTATCTTGAGATGCTCAGAGACCTCGTTGGCTTTGACACTGTAAAAGAAAAGGTGGTAAATCCGCTTAAGGGCAAGAAGATAGCTGCTTATTACGGCTGCTTGCTTCTCAGACCTAACGCGGTAATGAAGATGGATGATCCCGAAAACCCCACCATTATCGAGGATCTTATCAGAGCTATCGGCGCTGATCCCGTTGTTTACGCAAACAGAAATGAGTGCTGCGGCGGATACGTTTCGATGGAAGCTCCCGAGTTTGCGGCTAAGAAGAGCCACTCGGTTATCAAGAACGCAAAGGCGGCAGGTGCAGAGATGATAATTACCGCATGCCCGCTTTGCAAATACAACCTCATAAAGAGCGGTTCGGATATACCTGTTGTATATTTCACAGAGCTGCTTGCAGAGGCGCTTGGAGTAAAGGAGGATACAAATGGATAAGAAGAATGAGTATCTTCAGGAAGAACTCTTGCGTATGAGCGGAGTTAATCCCAAAAAGTGTATGAAATGCGGAAAATGCTCGGCTACCTGCCCCGCATATGATGAGATGGAGTATCATCCGCATCAGTTTGTAAGTATGGTAGAGAGCGGAGATGTTGAGCCGTTGCTGGGTTCTAAGTCGCTTTACAGATGTCTGACCTGCTTTGCTTGTGTTGACAGATGTCCCAGAGGCGTTGAGCCCGCAAAGCTGGTTGAAGCGGTTCGCCTTGCCGCTGTACGTAAGCAGGGCGCAAACCATATGACTAAGAATGACGTTCCTGCGTATCTCGATGACGAGACACCTCAGCAGCTTATCGTCAGCGCGTTCAGAAAATACAGTAAATAAGGAGGAAAAGACAGATGCAGAGAATAGGCGTTTTTGTATGTTGGTGCGGTAGTAATATCGCAGGTACTGTGGACGTTCACGCAGTTGCCGAGGCACTCAAGCTTGAGCCCGGCGTAGTCTTTTCCACAGATTATCAGTATATGTGTTCTCAGGCAGGACAGGATATAATCAAAAATGCTGTGGCAGAGCATAAGCTTACAGGTGTTGTTGTTTGTTCTTGTTCTCCCCGTATGCACGAGGCTACCTTCCGTAAGACCGCGGCGGCTGCGGGACTCAATCCTTATATGGTTGAGATCGCAAACATTCGTGAGCAGTGTTCTTGGGTACATAAGGACATGATGACCGGGACCGAAAAGGCAATAATACTCGGTAAAGCGGCAGTTGCGAAGGTAAATCTCAATACACCCCTCACCCCCGGTGAGTCTCCCGTAACCAAGCGCGCGCTCGTTATCGGCGGCGGTATTGCGGGTATTCAGACAGCGCTTGATATTGCTGACGCAGGTTTCCCTATTGATATCGTAGAGAAAAAGCCTACTATCGGCGGAAAGATGGCTCAGCTTGACAAAACATTCCCGACTCTTGACTGTGCGGCTTGTATCCTCACACCTAAGATGGTTGACGTTGCGCAGAATGACAAGATCAGGATATTCTCTTACAGTGAAGTTGAGAGTGTAAAGGGATTCGTCGGTAACTTCGACGTTAAGATAAAGAAAAAAGCTCGTTATGTAAAGGAAGAGCTTTGTACGGGTTGTGGCGCTTGTGTTGAAAAGTGTCCGCAGAAGAAAGTTCCCAACGAGTTCAATCTCGGTATGGACAACCGCCACGCAGTTTATATTCCTTTTGCACAGGCAGTTCCGAAGGTTGCTACTATCGACCCCAGCGCCTGCACGATGCTCCAGAAGGGCAAGTGCGGACTCTGCTCAAAGATATGCGCGGCAGGAGCTATCGATTATACACAGAAGGATGAGTTTATCGAAGAAAAGTACGGCGCTATCGTAGTCGCGACAGGATTTAATCCTATAAGCATGGATAAGTTTGATGAGTTCGCTTACAATCAGTCCAAGGACGTTATCACGTCTCTTGAATTCGAGAGACTTACAAACGCGGCAGGACCTACGGCAGGAAAGCTTCTCCGTCCCTCCGACGGAAAGCACCCCCACACTATCGTATTCGTTCAGTGTGTAGGCTCTCGTTGCAGCGCGTGCGCTGAAAAGGGCAAGGAGTATTGCTCCAAGATCTGTTGTATGTATACAGCAAAGCATGCGATGCTTACAAGAGATAAATATCCGGATACAGACGTTTACGTATTCTACATAGATGTCAGAACACCCGGTAAGAACTTTGACGAGTTTTACAGACGCGCGGTTGAAGAATACGGCGTTCACTACATAAAGGGCATGGTAGGAAAGGTTTCTCCCGAGGGCGACAAGCTCAAGGTTCAGGCATCCGATCTGCTTTCAAACAAGCAGCTTCATATCGATGCCGATCTTGTGGTTCTCGCGGCGGCTATCGAGCCCGATAAGTCGGCAAGACCTCTTGCTACTATGCTTACCGCAAGTATGGATACCAACGATTTCTTCACAGAAGCGCATCCCAAGCTTCGTCCCGTAGAAAGCCCCACGGCAGGCGTATTCCTCTCGGGAGCTTGCCAAGGACCTAAGGATATCCCCGAAACAGTTTCTCAGGCAGGAGCTGCGGCATCCAAGGTTATCGGACTTCTCGCAAAGGATAAGCTTATGGGTAACCCCTGCGTAGCTAAATCCGATGAGCTTATGTGTAACGGATGCTCTACTTGTGAGAGAGTATGTCCTTACGGCGCTATCACTTACGAGGATAAGGAATTCCGTATGCCCGACAGAACAACGGCAATCAGACGTGTCGCAAAGGTAAATCCCGCGGTATGTCAGGGTTGCGGAGCTTGTACTGTGGCATGTCCTTCGGGAGCTATGGATCTTCAGGGCTTCTCAAGCAAACAGATAATGGCGGAGGTTGACGCAATATGCAAGTAAAAGAATATAAGCCCCTTATCGTGGCATTTTGCTGTAACTGGTGTTCCTATGCGGGCGCAGACCTTGCGGGTAACAACAGACTTAACTATCCCGCGGACGTAAAAATAATCCGCGTACCCTGCTCGTGCAGAGTTAACCCCATGTTCGTGCTCCGCGCTTTCCAGCGCGGCGCTGACGGAGTTATAATCTGTGGCTGTCACCCCGGTGACTGTCACTATACATCGGGTAACTATTATACCCGTCGCCGTATGGCGCTCCTGTTCTCTATGCTTGACTACCTTGGAATAGAGAGAGAACGTACCCGCGTTGAGTGGGTATCCGCGGCAGAGGGAGCAAAGTTTGCCGCTACAATGAACGATTTCGCCGAAAAGGTTGCAGCTCTTGGCGAAAATAAGAGATTGGAGGATCTGCGATGCAAAAAATAAGCCGTGAACAGATAATTGACAAAGCAGTTTCTCTGCTTTCCGAGGGCGCAGTAGAGTGTGTGCTCGGTTGGAAAAAGGGAGAATTTGATTATGATATCACTCCCGCGGTATTTGAGAGCGAGGAGGCGCTTCGCAAGGAATTTGTATGGAACGATTTCTGCGGCGCAAACTTCTCAAAATATCTTATAGCAAAAACAAAGAAGCGTGAGGGCAAGGTGCTTGTATTCCTCAAGCCCTGCGATACATACAGCTTCAATCAGCTTCTCACAGAGCACCGCTTCGATCGCGAAAAGGTTTATGCTGTGGGGATCCCCTGCGAGGGAATGGCTGATATAGAAAAGGTAAAAGCAGTTTGCGGTGAGGGTATTTCCTCTATTGATTGTACAGGAGAGAAGATCGCGGTGCAGACTATTTATGAGGATGCGCCTGTCAAGGTAGCTCTTGAGGATGTTCTTCTTGAGCGTTGTGTAAACTGCAAGAGCCGCAAGCACGTCGCTTACGACGAGCTTATGGGCGAGGACGGAGAGATCATCGATTCTGCGCGCTTTGACGAGGTCGCAAAGCTTGAGGCTATGACTCCCGACGAAAGATTTGCTTTCTGGCAGAACGAGCTTTCCCGTTGCATTCGTTGCAATGCTTGCCGCGACGTATGTCCCGCTTGTACCTGCGAAAAGTGCGTTTTCAACAATCCTGATTCGGGAGTTGAAAACAAGGCAGCCTCAAACAGCTTTGAGGAGAAGATGTTCCACATCATTCGCGCTTTCCACGTTGCAGGCCGTTGTACCGACTGCGGAGAGTGCTCTCGCGTATGTCCTCAGAACATACCGCTTCACTTGCTCAACCGTAAGTTTATAAAGGATATAAACGAATTTTACGGCGACTATCAGGCAGGTGCTGAGGTAGGCTCAAGAGCGCCGCTTGTTGATTATACTACCGAGGATCTCGAACCCGGTGAAGTTTTTGACAGGGGGGATGCAAATGCGTAAATCTTCGATTTCATCAATTAACCAAATATTTGCCGAGATAGCAAAAGAGGCAAAGCTTTATCTTCCCACCACCGATGCGAGCGGCAAGGCTAAGTATACAGAGTGGGCAGAAGGCGCGGTATGGAGCGATGCGCTCAATACAGTGAGAAGCCCCAAGGACTTTTTCTTCCCCCAGACAGAAGACCTTATGGAATTCAAGACCTCGGGTAAGAATATAGAAATAGTTGACGTGCGCAACGAGGCTGAAGATTTTGTAGTCTTCGGAGTTCGCGCGTGCGACGTAAAGAGCTTTGACGTGCTTGACAGAGTGTTCCTCGCAGAGCCCGTTGACAGCTTCTACGCTTCAAGACGCGAGCACGGCGTTATCGTGTCCCTTGCTTGTTCAAGACCCTCCGAGACCTGCTTCTGCGGAGCTTTTGGAATAGACGCGACAGAGCCTGCCGGCGACATATCGATCTGGAAAACAGAGAACGAGATATTCTGGCAGAGCAACACCGAAAAGGGTGAGGCTCTTATGAAGAAGCTTGAGGGACTTACCGAAGAGTGCGGTAGCGAGGCTGTTGAGGCTCAGAAGGAAAAGACCAAAGTAATAATGAAGCGACTTCCTCTTGCCGACCTTTCCACAGACGCTTTTGGCGGCGGCAAGACAAAGGAATACTTCGACGCTCCCGAGTGGGCAGAGCTTTCCGAGGCTTGTCTCGGTTGCGGAACTTGTACCTTCGTGTGCCCCACGTGTCAGTGCTACGACATAAAGGACTTCGACACGGGTAACGGTGTTGTACGTTTCCGTTGCTGGGACTCCTGTATGTATTCAGAATTCACAAGAATGGCTCACGGAAACAACAGAAATTCTCAGAAGGAGAGATTTCGTCAGAGATTTATGCACAAGCTCGTATACTATCCCGAGAATAACGACGGAATGTTCAGCTGTGTAGGTTGCGGACGCTGTCTTTCCAGATGTCCGATATCAATGAATATCGTAAAGGTTATGAAAAAGCTTGGAGGTAAGGAAAATGAATAACAGAGAAGAAACACTGATACCTAAGCTTGGAGTTATTACCGATGTTCGTATCGATACACCTGATATCAAGACCTTCAGAGTAGTCACCCCCGACGGCAAAAAGGCTTTTGATCATCGTCCCGGTCAGTGCGCTATGCTCTCTATCCCCGGTGTAGGCGAAGCGATGTTCTCTATAACGTCGTCTCCCACAAATACCGAGTATATGGAGTTTTCTATCAAGAAGTGCGGATGCGTTACCGAGTGGCTTCATCAGGCAGAGGTAGGACAGCAGATAACCATCAGAGGTCCTTACGGCAATCCTTTCCCCGTTGACGACGTTTTTGCGGGAAAGAATATGCTCTTTATTGCGGGCGGTGTCGGTCTTGCGCCTCTCCGTTCGGTAATAAATTACTGCCGTCACTACCGTGACCGCTACGGAAAGATAGACATCGTTTACGGTTCTCGCAGCAAGGATGACCTGCTTGATTACAAGGAGATCATCGACGAGTGGTGCAACGATGAAAACGTTCACGTTCATCTTACGATCGACCGTGAGCAAGAGGGTTGGGACGGACACGTTGGTTTTGTTCCTAACTACGTAAAGGAGCTTGGCTTTGATACCGATAAGATGGCAGTCCTTTGCGGACCTCCCATAATGATAAAGTTCACGCTTGACGGACTTACCTCTCTCGGATTTGAGAAGACTCAGGTATACACAACACTTGAGCTTCGAATGAAGTGCGGAGTGGGCAAGTGCGGAAGATGTAACGTTGGTTCAAAATATGTTTGCAAAGACGGTCCTGTCTTCCGTTTGGATGAGCTGGACGAGTTGCCGGATGAATATTAATAAAGGTGGAGGATTGATATGGCTAATATGGTAAATATTTTCCTTTTTGGAAAAAAGTATACAGTGCCGGATAACCTGACTATAATGAATGCTATGGAGTATGCAGGCTACCAGCTCGTAAGAGGATGCGGCTGCCGTAACGGATTTTGCGGCGCTTGCGCTACTATCTATCGTATAAAGGGAGACAAGGAGCTTAAGGCGTGCCTTGCATGTCAGACAAAGGTAGAGGATAATATGTATATCGCTACTTTGCCCTTCTTCCCGCTTGTTAAGCAGGTTTACGATATTGAAACAGTAAAGACAAATGAGGCTGTTATGATGCAGCTTTATCCCGAGATATACGCGTGTGTTGGCTGTAACGCCTGCACAAAGGCATGTACTCAGGGACTTAACGTTATGCAGTACATAGCATACGCTCAGAGAGGCGACTTTGAAAAGTGCGCTGAGGAATCCTTTGACTGCGTAATGTGCGGAGTTTGTTCTTCCAGATGCCCTGCGGGAATCTCTCATCCTCAGGTCGCAATGCTTGCTCGTAGAATAAACGGTAAGTATCTTGCTCCCGGATGCGGACACCTTGAGGACAGAGTAAAAGAGATCAAGAACGGTGATTTCAACGAGCTTATAGAGGCTCTTATGCAGAAACCCGTTGAAGAGCTCAAGGAACTCTACAATACTCGTGAGATAGAGAAATAAGGAGGGGAAGAAGAATGTATTCAGAGAAATTCCAAAAATCTCTTGCGGCTGTTGAGGCGGCAAGAGAGAAGAATATCGCGCTTGAACCCGCGCGTATGACAGCACAGCAGAAGGAAGATCTTCTTGCGGCTTACCACCCCGACTACAAGCAGGACGAATTTGCAGTTCTTGAGATCGGTCCTAACAAGGGAGACAAAGTTCCCACAGAGCTTGCTGAAATACTTCAGGCTCACAGCAGAATCACTGCGGCTGACGTTGATCTCACAACACCCGACTACGACGTTGACGTTCTTATAATCGGCGGCGGCGGAGCAGGTACTTCTGCTGCTATTGAGGCTCACGAGGCAGGCGCTAACGTAATGATCGTTACAAAGCTTCGTATGGGAGATGCTAACACAATGATGGCTGAGGGTGGAATTCAGGCTGCTGATAAGCCCAACGACTCGCCCGCTATCCACTTCGTTGACGCTTTCGGCGGCGGACACTTCGCGGCAAAGAGAGAGCTTCTCTCCAAGCTCGTTTGCGACGCTCCCGAGGCTATTCAGTGGCTCAGCAACCTTGGCGTTGAGTTCGACAAGGACGAAAACGGCACAATGGTAACAACTCACGGCGGCGGAACTTCCCGCAAGCGTATGCACGCCGCAAAGGACTATTCGGGAGCTGAGATAATGAGAACTCTCCGTGACGAGGTTCTCAACCGCGAGATCCCTGTTGTTGATTTCACATCGGCTATCGAGCTTATTCTTGACGAAAACGGCAACGCGGCAGGAGCTGTTCTTTTGAACATGGAGACCAAGGAGCTTCTCGTTGCAAGAGCAAAGACAGTCATAATCGCAACAGGCGGCGCAGGACGTATGCACTATCAGGGCTTCCCGACATCTAACCACTACGGAGCTACCGCTGACGGATTGGTTCTCGGTTACCGTGCAGGAGCAAAGCTTCTTTATGCTGAAACACTTCAGTATCACCCCACGGGTGCGGCATACCCCGAGCAGATATTCGGCGCTCTCGTTACAGAGAAGGTCCGTTCGCTCGGTGCTAAGCTTATAAACGTAAACGGCGAGGCATTTATGCATCCTCTTGAGACAAGAGACGTATCTGCGGCATCTATCATTCGCGAGTGCTCGACAAGAGGAAACGGCGTAGAGACAGACGAGGGCTTTGCTGTATGGCTTGATACTCCTATGATAGAGAAGATCGGCGGAGAGGGAACTATTATGAAGAGAATCCCCGCAATGTGGAGAATGTTTGACAAGTACGG